>CAYJHS010000019.1:0-19070 GCA_964369815.1 uncultured Desulfovibrionaceae bacterium | reverse complement strand
TTTGAAGGGGGGGCTGGGGGGAAACTTTTGTTCACAAAAGTTTCCCCCCAGAAAAATCACTTATTTATAACAGGGCTAATACAGTCATACTCCAAAAGCTTTTGTACAAGCAAAGTTACGGGCAAGCCTACTACCGTTGTCCACGAGCCAACAATGCGCTCCACAAGAAAAGCTCCTTGCCCTTGAATGGCATAAGCTCCTGCTTTATCGAGCGGTTCTTTGCTAGAAGCGTAGTTTTCTAGGATTTTTTGTTCCCAGTTATGAAAATACACTTCCGTGCTGTCATGAAAAAGCACTTCTTCACCTGAAGGTAAAAACATACTGACAGCACTAACAACGGTGTGTCCTTTGCCGGCAAGGGCTGTGAGCATGCTCAGAGCATGTGCAGCATCTCGTGGTTTACCGTATATGGCACCTTCAAGAGCCACCACGGTATCGGCGCCTATAACAACGGCATTATGATGATGTTGCGCCACAAATTGCGCCTTTACCGAAGCGGCACGGCAAGCGTAAGCTTCTGGAGTCTCACCATTTTCTGCGTGCGGTTCAATGCCATGTGAGTTCACATGTTTAAACGCCAGACCGAGTTCTTGCAAAAAATCCCGACGCCGCGGAGATGACGACGCAAGCACTAGGGATTCCTTGGTATAAAAAAGACTTTCCATAACAATATAGCCTATAAATTACAGCTCTACCAAGGGTGGTGTACCCTCTGGAGTGCTTGGAGCCGGCGGCGGTGCCGGAGCTTCTGGGTCAAAAGTTTTTTCTTGTTGTTTTGGCGCACTTTGTTCTTTTTCCGGTGTCTGCGGTGGGGGCGGCGGCGCCGGAGCTTCTGGGTTTTCTACAGACGGCACTTTATTTTGAGCGCCTTTTTGTGGCTCTTTTTCATTACAAGCAGCCACAAAAAGGCACAACGTAACCAATAAACATATTACAACATGTTGCATTTTACACAGCATTTTTTTGCATCCTAACGCTTAATTATGGCGTAGGTATAGGTGCCATCTTTATGGAAAAAGACCACACGCATACGAGTTTTTGTATCTACAAGGGCGCCGTTATCTTGCATGATAAGGTCCACAATTGTTGGGCTTTTTACATCTAAGCTAAAACTTGCATCACCCACATTTTGCACAATGCCGTCTACCTCAACAGCCAAAACACCGGGAGCTTGCCCCTTGGCATCCTTGCTTTTCCAGCTTCCAGCCTTACCCCCCATATTTTGTACAAGCACACCCACTATAGGGGAATTGCCATAGGCCAAAGTGCGTACGATAGTATCTGCCTTTCCATCTACACCAAAAGAGGTTGGGCCCATGGTATCATGCATAGTTGAAACCACTTCTGCCACGCCAGGTTTTTTGGGGAGCGGGGCTACAAGATCACCATCAGTGGGGGCTTTTTCTGCGGCTTTCTCTGGAGCTTTTTTTGCGGTTTCCTCTGGGGCTTTTTCGACAGGCTTCTCAACAGCTTTTTCCGGAGCTTTTTTGACAGACTGTGTAGCATCAGCAGCAGCAGATTGCTGTGGAGCTTGTGTAGCTGCTGGCATGCTGAAAGCCACTTTTTTAGCTTCCGTTACAATATCTTTACCGGCTGTGCACTGAATATCCACTTCTAAAACACCGGGTTTTTGCAACTGTCCCATAAACTCAGGCGATAAGAGCAATGTCTCTTTTGCCTTGGCATTGACCGTTAACGTACCGGGGTTTTTAATGCAAGTCACAAGGTTATCCACGCTGGGCGAGGTTAACATTTGCTGATAATTTTTAGTGAGTTGACGAGCCATAATCCCAAGAAAATCTGCTACGTCAGCTTCGGATTGTTGTTTTTTTGTACTAAAAACCTTTAAGCCGCGTGGGGCTAGACCTTGATCTGTATACTCCACACGCACATTGGAAAGAGAAGAAGCTGCCATAAATTGCTTCAAAGCTATATTGTTTAAGGGCCAACTCACAAGCTCAGATATTTTTTTCTGCGGCAACATAAGGTCAAACTTACTTTTAAGACTAGCCACGCCATCCACAGTTACAGAGTATTCTAAGGAGCTTGGGCTGTTATCAGTATTAAAATCCACATTCAAAGAGCTGTTAACCTTGGGCATATCGGTATTTAAGAGAGTTTTAACAATGGGCATTTCACTTTCACTAAAGCCTAACAAGGAAGTTGCGAAAAGCAAATCTGCCACATTTAAGTTAAGCTGTGCCGTGGTCTCACTTTTATAGTCGTACTTTAAGTCACTGGTAAAGCTTTTAAGCTGTCCCAAAATTTTATCGGAACCGGGCATCTGCACCGCAACATCCTTAGTTTCTAGAGAAAGAGCAGAAAATTGCGTCCCTTTAAAAAATTGCATTAACTTTACCTTATCAACAGGATAGCTTGAGAGCTCCAGTAAGTTAGCTTTAGGGAAAAGCATCTTGCCTTGCACCTTGACCGCTACGCCCTTGGGGTCTGCGGCTGTAAGGGTAACGACGCTTTCCTTATCATTAGTCTTAAAGGTAGTTTCTAAGGTAAAATCTAAAACAGGCTTGTTCGTCTTAAACATGGAAAGCATAAAAAATTCATCAGCGCCTAGCATTTTGTAATCGACTTCAAGCCCCTTAATACCTAAAAGAAAATCAAATTGTGCCAAACTTTGCACATCAAATAAGGACTTAATTGAAAGTTCCTTCAAAGAGAATAAAGGCATTTTCACATTGCTCGTAATGCTATCTGCACTCATATTTTGCAATGTAACTTTCAATTCGTTATCACTTTTATTATAGGCATCACTTAAGGCATTGTACTTAGCTATATCTTCTGCGGAAAGCGTGCCAGCAATAATTTGCAAGTGTTTTTCCATTAAAAAGGTGAGGTAATCTTGGGAAATCAAGCCCACATCCAGGGCTTCCATTGAGCCTATTTGGACAATATGTTCTTTATTTTCAGCAGGAATTTGGTTTTGAATAACAAGGTCATCCATTTTAAAAGAATTAATTTTTTCTTTACCAAAACCCACAAAGTTCATGGACTTTATGGTAACTGTGGTAGGAGATACACCGTCTACTGATATTTTAATATTCGAATATTCAAAGGAATCTGCAGTAAGCTTATCCATGCCGGCAAGCAATTTATTAGGCGCTAAGCTAGAATTGAATAAAGAGTTTAGATTGTAGTCCATGTTCACAGCACGCATGCCGCCCATGACAACATTGGCTTTCATTTCATTAATATCTACAGCTGCTTGTATGTTTTTATATTCAATTGAAGCAGCAAGACGCAGGGTGTCACCGGGTTGCGCAGTAAGAGCACTTTCATTGAAGTCGGTAAAAACAATTTCATCCACTTTAAAAACATTGCTTGGTGCATCGGCACTAATGCCAATGCAATTTTTCAGGGTGAGGACTTTATCCGAAGGCGAATACTCCACACTGCTCACTTGGATATTATTTTTTTTAAGTAGTGCTTCCACGCTCTGTTTCACATCGGCCGCACTAGCAACAGAGTGAAGAGCAAAAATACTGACAAATACTAAAAAGCACAAAATGCGTGTTTTCATAAGACCTCCTAATCTTTCTTGAATAGTATAAAAAAATAATAGTAAGGACGATTTACGAGAATAACAAAGTCCGCCCTCAGAAGCAAGAAGTTCTTAGGCGTGGTTGTAGCGGTGAAATTATGTAGGAAATTTAGGGAGAAAAATACAGAATTTTTTCTGGGAATTCAGACAAAAAGGGTCTTGCTATACACTAGCAAGACCCTTAAAATATAAGGCTATTAACCGTTATTTTACTTCAACAACAGTAACCTTGCCAGTTTCAGCGTGCAACACGTGCACGGCGCAACCAAGTCAAGGATCGTAGGAACGTATCAAACGTCCCACGTTTACTGGATTTTCAATGTCTGGTACTTCAACGCCAATGAGGGCCTGTTCCATGGCGCCAAGGTTGCCCTTGTCGTCACGGGGGCTACAGTTCCACAAAGTAGCTGAAACAATTTGATAGTTTTCAATGACTTGATCTTTCACCTTTAAGTAGTGAATGAGCGAACCACGTGGGGCTTCGGCGCAAGAAAAACCTTCAGCTTCTTGTGGAATTTCAAAAGGAGTGAAAGTTTCTTGGTCGGGCTTAATTTCTTTAAGCCATTTAGCCACTTGTTCAGCAATAAGATAGGTTTCTTCCACACGAGCCACGTGGCGACCCATGATGGAGAATACAGTTTCTTTGCCAAGGTCACGGAAGTTCTTCACGTCAAGACCAAAGTGCTCTTTGAGCATCTTTTTGCCCACGGGAGAAATGGGAGGATTGGTCACCCACATGCGAGAAGCAGGTCCAACTTCAATAACATGCCCATCATAACGAGGGGCTTTTACGAAGCTGTAAGCGCCTTTCTTGTTGGGATCCACAACGGTGGTGGCTTCCATGAAATTCTTGTCGCTAGTTTTGTCATCAAAGAAGGAGTATTTCACTTGCTCTTTGATTTTCTTAGGATCAAAGGGATAGTCTTTACCGTCAATGAAGACGCCGGGCTTAAGCAGGAAGTTCTTGGCAGTGCCATCGAGGGGGAACACCCCAAAACAGGAAGCATTCATGCTGCCATGGCCTTGCTTAAAGAGATCCTTATATACAGAGCCCACAAGGTAGGTAACAGGAAGATATTTGTTGTTCACAAAATCTTGCACAACCTTAAAGCGAGCGGCGTATTCGGTAAGGGCTTCCTTAGTTGGAATTTGTGTGGCACCGCCAGGCACAATACCGTGTACGTGTGGCATTCTGCCACCAAACAGAGCTACCATTTGGTGCGCAATGCGGCGCACTTCAAGAGCTTCAAGGTATTGATCTACGCCTACTTTGTTTACGTCTGGGGGCAAGCGCAGGTCTGGCTTAGCCATACGTGGCACAAAGGGTGCGGTATTTGGGCCAGCCACATAGTCAAGGGCTGCCAAATGATAGAAGTGTAAAATGTGTGACTGCAGATAGTTAGCGCCAAGGATAAGGTTGCGAGTTAAGCGACCATTATCAGAGATTTTTGTTTTAAAAGCATCATCTTGTGCACCGGCAGAACACATGGCGTGAGATGTAGGACATACCCCACAAATACGCTGTACAATTTGTGTGGAATCACGTGGGTCACGTCCTTTGAGGATGTTTTCAAACCCACGATACATACCACCAAAAACTTTCGCATCCACCACTTTGCCGTTTTCTACGACAACCTCAGCTTTGAGGTGTCCTTCGATACGAGTGACGGGATCGATGGCTATAGTTGTTTTAGCCATATATGCCTCCTTAATGCATACATGTCGCTATGACATTCAGTTAGTTTGAGTAGAATGGAGATGAAGCATCCGGGAAGCCAGGAGCCGTACAGCTAATGCAGGTAGCATTGGCTACACACCAGTTGACACCATTCCACATACGCTTAAAGGAGTCACAGTATGCATCAGGCCCTTTACAGCCTAAATCATAGCGACAGCCACTTTTATCCGTAAATGTTTTGCTCATTTTACCTTCGTCAAACTGGGCAACAAATGGACAGTTTTCGTGTACATTTTGACCATAGAAAGGTGTTGGACGACCATCGGTGTCAAGGGCTTTAACCACTTCACCAAGACCTTTTTCAAGGCCATGCTCGCCCACAAGCTTAAGAGCAAGGGCTACAGTGCCTACAATCCAGTCAGGTTGTGGAGGACAGCCGGAGATGTTGACCACAGGGGTAGCGATTTTGTTTTCTTTCAAAAACGCGCCTACGCCCATGGCTTTAGTGAGGGAACCCTTAGCAGCAGGAACGCCACCAAAAGAAGCGCATGTACCCACGGCAAGCATGGCAGCAGCGCCGGGAGCAAGTTCTTTTACAAGGTCGGTCATCATGATTTCTTCATGTTTGCCGCCTTCGTGGGTTTCGCCCACAACGCAGAACTTACCATCAGCAGCTACAGGAATAGCGCCTTCTACCACTACAAAATATTTGCCTTTTTGAGCTTTTGCTACTTCACGCATATGGTGGATAGCTTGAGCACCTTCAGCAGCCATAACGGTGGGGTGAAAATCAAGACTAATGACTTTCAAAAGCACGTCAGCAACGCTTGGGTTAGCAGAGTCAAGCAAGGTTACGGAGCAGCCCGTACAGCCTTGGCCTTGGAGCCAAAAAACAGCAGGACGTTGACCGCTGGCATCAGCAGCAAACGCTTCTTTTATGGCAGGATGAAACATTTGGGCAACGCCAAATCCAGCCACAGAACCTGTGCAAAGTTTTACAAAGTCACGCCTATTGAGACTCATGTTATGCCTCCTTGAGTATAATGGCGTTAAAGGGCAATGCCCAAGAGATAGGCCACAACGGCCATATTTGGTT
Source organism: uncultured Desulfovibrionaceae bacterium (assembly GCA_964369815.1). Taxonomy (GTDB): domain Bacteria; phylum Desulfobacterota; class Desulfovibrionia; order Desulfovibrionales; family Desulfovibrionaceae; genus CAYJAD01. Next base: position 12,740 of record CAYJHS010000019.1, on the reverse strand, counting down.
CACCTTACATTAATATCACCTTCATGTCAATAAATGCAACAAAACAATCTTTTGAAGAGTATACAATTTGTCATAGTTAAGCTCAATTTGTGACCTAGTACAAAGTTTTTTTTATCACTCAATGCAACTTTTTACAAATTTAGGAGCGAAAGGGAAAACTTTTGTTCACATAAACTTTCTACTTACATCGACATACAAAAATTAACCATTTAACAGCGAAGCAAAGCTACGCCTACTCGTAATTTTCGAAGCATCCCCTTTCAAAACTTTGTTGCGGCAAATGTATTTTTAAACAACAAAGCTTCATCGCATTTAAAGTTTTTTGAAAGGGGGGCTGGGGGGAAAACTTTTGTTCACAAAAGTTTTCTGCTTATGAGACACACGAAAATTATTCGTTTAACGGCGAAGCAAAGCTACGCCTACTCGTAATTTTCGAAGCATACCCTTTCAAAACTTTGTTGCGGCAAATGTATTTTTAAACAACAAAGCTTCATCGCATTTAAAGTTTTTTGAAAGGGGGGCTGGGGGGAAAACTTTTGTTCACAAAAGTTTTCCCCCAGAAAATCCCCAAAAATCAAGACTGTATGCGCCTTTCTTTTTTGTTGCACAATGGGCAATGCTTGCGATATACTATGTAAACATTGAAGCAAGAAAACTTCAAACACTTTAATTTCCTTATATTGAGAACCTTATGTCTTATAATTTTACAGAAAAAGAACAAGCTATCTTGCGCATGGTGCAAAAAAACCTTCCTGACACCGCCACCCCCTATGCCGATATTGCCAACAGCGTTGGTGTGAGCGAAGAAGAAGTACTCAATCTCTTACAAAAACTCAAAGAAGAAGGTGCCATACGGCGTTTTGGTGCCAGCATTAAACATCAAAAAACCGGTTGGAATTTCAATGCCATGGTGGCTTGGGTTGTGTCAGAAGCTGATGCCGACGCCTTTGGCGCCATAGCTAAAACTTTTTCTAATATTTCCCATTGTTATTTTCGTCCAACACCGGCGGCAGACTGGCCATACACCCTCTTTACCATGGTTCACGGACGTAGCGAAGAAGAGTGCCAAGAAACCATTACTAAAGTACAAGAAGCTACAAAAGTAAATGATTATGCCATACTAGAAAGCATTCACGAATTTAAAAAAACCTCTATGACCTATTTTTAAGGATAAACCATGCAAGAAACACATTCTCTCAAACTTTTTGAACGTGCCCAAGAACTTATCCCCGGCGGTGTCAATAGCCCCGTGCGCGCCTGTAAAAATGTAGACAGCATCCCTCTTTTCATTAAAGACGCTCAAGGCTGTGAAATTACTGACGTTGACGGCAACACCTACATCGATTACGTGCTCTCATGGGGGCCCATGATTTTAGGCCATGCCCACCCCACCGTCACCGCTGCCGTCACTGCCGCTGCCGCCCGTGGCACGAGTTACGGTGCCCCTTGTGAAGATGAAGTCCTCCTTGCCGAAGAAGTCATCAAGGCTCTGCCCTCGGTGGAAATGGTGCGCATGGTTAACTCCGGCACCGAAGCCACCATGAGCGCCCTACGCCTTGCCCGTGGCATCACCAAAAGAAATAAGGTATTAAAATTTATTGGCTGTTATCACGGTCACGCTGACGCCTTCCTTGCTGCTGCTGGTTCCGGCGTAGCCACCTTTTCCATCCCCGGTACGCCCGGCGTTCCTGCCTCTGTAGTCGCCGACACCCTTCTTGCCACTTATAATGATCTTGAAGCTGTGAAAAGTATATTTGCCGCTGATGGTGAAAATATCGCCGCCATCATTGTGGAACCGGTAGCTGCCAACATGGGCTTGGTTCCACCAAAGCCCGGCTTTTTGGAAGGTTTGCGCGAGCTTTGCACAAAACACGGCGCTCTCTTGATTTTTGATGAAGTCATCACCGGTTTCCGTCTGCGTTTCGGTGGTGCTCAAGAATATTTCAATATTACCCCTGACTTAACCACCTTTGGAAAAATCGTGGGCGGCGGGCTTCCCGTGGGTGCCTATGGCGGTAAAAAAGAATATATGCAGCGCATTTCTCCTTGCGGAGACGTGTACCAAGCCGGTACCCTCTCAGGCAATCCGCTCGCTATGGCTGCCGGCCTTGCCACCTTGAAGGTACTTGCTGACAGCGACTATCTGGCTTTGAGCCAACGCACTGCAGACTTTGCCAAAGAAATGGAAGACATATTGCGCTCCCAAGGACATAGCGTGCGTGTGCCTGCCTTTGGGCCCATGTTCTGCCCCTTCTTCACCGACGAAGATGTGTGGGATTTTGACGGCGTAAAACGTGCTGACTCTGCAAAATTCACTCGTTTTTACAAAGCGTTACGTCAAAAAGGCATCTACATTGCTCCTGCATCCTTTGAAGCTGCCATGATGAGTTTTGTACATACTGACGCCCATCTAGAGCGTACCCTTCAAGCCATCAAAGAAGTACAGTTTTAAGCCATGAAACACGATACTTTTCAACATATTGCCTGCTATGTGCTTACCGAAAAAGGGCTTGCTCTGGCAAAAAAATTGAAAAATACGTGGAAAAAACATTCCGACGCTTCCGGTGCGCCTGTGCCACAATTACACATCTATTTTTCTGAAAAAATAGACACAGGCGCACACGAAGCAGACTTGCTCCCTTTCAAAAGTATTGTAAGTACCCTTACTCAAACATTTTGCCAATATGACGGACACATTTTCATATGTGCCGCCGGCATCGCCGGGCGCGCCATTGCCCCCCATCTCGATCATAAAAAAGGCGACCCCGCTGTGGTAGTCTGTGACGAGAAAGGACACTTTGCCATCAGCCTGCTTTCCGGACATTTTGGCGGAGGAAATGCCCTTGCTAGCCACATTGCCAAGCAGCTCAAAGGCCAAGCCGTCATCACCACCGCCAGTGACGTACACAACACCTTAGCTGTTGATATGCTAGCTAAAAAGCAAGGTTTTACCATTCTTGATTGGGAAAAAATAAAACTCTGCAACGGCGCCTTACTCCACGATGAAAAAATACAGCTCTATGACCCCATAAAACTCATGGACAGTAGCACAAAGCAACATTTTATCCCTGTGGATATTGAAAAAAATCCCATGTTGCCCCGCCTCAACACAACGCAAGTTAGCATGGGCATACATTGGCGTAAGTTGCCGGAACACAAAAATTTCCTGCGCCTCACCCTACCAGTCTTACACCTTGGCATTGGCTGCAAACAAGGTACCAGCAAAGAAGCCATCCTCGATGCCATTGACCAATGCCTTGAAGCCAGCAATCTAGAAAAAAAAGCTCTCGCCTGCCTTGCCAGCGTAGACATCAAGGCCGACGAACAAGGCCTACGAGACGCCGCCCACGAGCTGGGTCTCCCCTTACATTTCTATCCCGCAGAAACACTAGCCGAGGCCCCCTGCCTAACTCCATCCGGCATGGCAGCACAACTCTTCGGCCTTGAAAGTATCAGCGTTAGCGAAGGAGCGGCACTCACCAGTGCCTTTGCACACAACGGCATCGATGATAGCCCAGAAGAAAATATCAATGCAGAAAACGCCGCCCTCATTGTGCCTAAAATGAAATTTGACGGAAAAATCACCATCGCCATCGCCGTGCCCGAACAATTTATACCTGAGTAATTTTTTATAATTTATAGTTTATATTTTTTCTGGGGGAAACTTTTGTGAACAAAAGTTTCCCCCCAGCCCCCCTTCAAAAAACTTTAAATGCGGCAATATCTCATTGTTTAATGATATTTTTTCCGCAACGTTACTCTATTGCTGTTATTTTGCTTTACATCAATAATTCTGCTTTTATGTAAGATTACTTTAACAGGAACAAACTCCCCCCCCTCGCGGCGAACCATTTTTTCAAGTGCGAAGCACGTAGAAAAAAGGGGAGTGCTGGTTTTTGCACGGTTTTGTGTGTATTTTTGATTTTTTTCGCTGGCAAGGAAGAACATTTTTTGCTGCGTAAGCGACCTTGCGGTCGTGCGTATAAGCAAAAAATGTTCTGACGCCGCCCAGCGGGAAAAAGGAAAATACCGCAAAACCGTGCAAAAGTGTGCTCAGGGTGCAAGGCTAGCCTTGCACCGCACAAAAAAACAACTCAAACACCTAAACTCAAACAATTTAACACCAAAGAAAAAATTATGTCACAAGCTACCCTCTACATCATCGGCCTTGGCCCCGGAAGTAATGCCCTACTCACTCCACAGGCTCTCGAAGCCCTTAACTGCTGCCAAATTATTGTAGGCTACGGCTTATACGTGGACATGGTGCCGGAAGAAATTCGTAATGCCAAAGAAGTCATCATCACCGGCATGCGTCACGAAAAAGAACGCTGCCTCGCCGCCATCGCCAAAGCTCAAGAAGGCAAAAACACTGCCATTGTTTGCTCTGGAGATTCAGGCATTTATGGCATGAGTGGCCTTATCTTAGAACTTTTGCACCGAGAGAATTTATTGGAGCAAATCACAGTAGAAGTCATCCCTGGCATCCCCGCCGTATGTGCCGCCGCTAGCCTTCTTGGCGCTCCACTCATGCATGATTTCGCTTGCATAAGCCTCAGTGACCTTCTGACCCCATGGGAACGCATTGAACAACGCCTACACGCCGCGGCCAATGCTGATTTTGTCCTTGCCCTATATAATCCAAGATCAAAAGGGCGTAGTGAGCTTTTACAAGTGGCACTCAATATCATTAAACAATACCGCACACCTGACACACCAGTGGGGCTTGTACGCAACGCCTATCGGGAAAAACAAGAAGTCTGTGTTGAAAGCTTAGAAAACTTTGACTACGAACAAGCGGACATGCTCTCCACTGTCATTATCGGCAATAGCCAAACAAAACAGCTCGGCAAATACATGGTGACACCACGCGGCTATAAGGTGTAATTGGGGATTTTACACATAACCAAAGCCATATCTACGTATCAGACGCCCCTAGCACGGCACCCAATTTCAATTTTCCTAAAAAAATCTCACAGCCACCGGCACATATGAGGTTTGGGAAGGGTTTTTAAGCAATTTGCGGCGACGAAGCGAAGCGGAGGTGCTGCACTGCGAAAAAACTTTACCACACCTCATATATGAGTCCCTACGCAATGAATTAGCAGGGGTCTCTACACACACCTGCAAAGTAGAAATTTGCAGAAACATAAAACCACAACCTCTTGTGAAATATATCCCAAACACATATTGACAAAGCATGAGAACTAAGCATACAGTGAAAAAATGTTGTTGTGTATTTCAATGGGGAATAACATAATTAAAGCATTTTTTTTAAGCTTATAACATATTCTATGCGGAGGTTTTTCGTGAATATACTTATCTTTGGACCAAACGGCAGTGGCAAAGGCACACAGGGTGATTTAGTTAAAGAAAAATATAACCTTGCCCACATTGAATCTGGTGCCATTTTCCGTGAGCATATCGGCGGCGGCACAGAGCTTGGCAAAAAAGCCAAAGAATACATCGATCGTGGAGATTTAGTGCCCGACGAAATTACCATCCCCATGATTTTGGAAACCCTCAAAAGCAAAGGCTCTGACGGCTGGCTCTTGGACGGCTTCCCCCGCAACATCGTGCAAGCCCAAAAACTTTGGGAAGCACTCCAAGCTGAAAACATGAAGCTTGACTATGTTATTGAAATTTTACTGCCCCGTGAAATTGCCAAAAACCGTATAATGGGCAGACGCCTCTGCAAAAATAATAACAATCACCCCAACAATATCTTCATCGATGCCATTAAACCCAATGGCGATAAGTGTCGTGTATGCGAAGGAGATCTTTCCTCACGTAGCGACGACCAAGACGAAAGCGCCATCAACAAACGCCATGATATTTACTATAATACCGTGGACGGCACCCTAGCCGCTGCTTATTTCTACAAAGACCTTGGCGGCAAAGGCTCCCTTAAATACATCGAACTCAACGGCGAAGGCAGCATCGACTCCATTAAAGAAACCTTGCTTGCGCAATTAGCATAGTAGAGTATTTATAATTTTTGGGGGAAACTTTTGTGAACAAAAGTTTCCCCCAAGCCCCCTTCAAAAAACTTTCAATGCGACAACACTTCATTGTTTAATCACCCACCTTGCCGCAACAAAGACTAAATAATTAGTCGATACCTTTAACCCAGTTAAAAGTTTTCTCTTGCAATTTTTTCTCGTGCACAACATACAGATTTCGATTTTTATTTAAGACACTTCACATCAACAACGAAATACGTGAGGTTTGGGAATGTTTTTGAAGCAAATTGCGGCGCTGAAGCGAAGCGGAAGTGCTGCACTGCGGAAAAAACTTTCCCGAAGCTCACGCACACACATACAAATCTAAAACTTTAATATCATAGCTTCAATGCATCAATTTAGCATTTTGACAAGGCAAGAGCCTTTTGGGGGCGGGGCTTAAACTTTACTGTTAAAGATACTAAATTCATTTATTTAAGGAGCTGACGAGGAAAGCGGCTTTTTTGAGAGGGGCGTGTATCTAAACATACATAACCCGAACAAAAAAGCCGCTTGACTAAGTCAGAACTTAAATAAATGGATTTAGAAAGGCCAGAGGTTATCCATAAAGCGAGTAAACCACCCAGGCTTTTGCTTATCTGCCAGCACACCCTTACCATAATATTGAATATTAGCATCAGCCACTTGCGTAGACATAATAGTATTTTCAGCGCTAATATCACGAGCACGGATAGTGCCAGACAGCACCATATACTGCGTTTCTTCGTTCACACGAGTCTGGCGCACTCCTTCAATTTGTAAGATACCGCCGGGCAAGACCTTTATGACCCGCGAGGCAATAGAAGACGTTACAGTATTGCCACGAGAGGTGGAGCCAGTGGCAGAAAGATCGCTTGTTGTAGCGCTTTGAAACACGGAAGTACCAGCGCCAATAGGAATTCTATTATTGCCGGGCAAGTTAATGGAACTTCTGCCAAAAAGTGCACCGATGCCGTAATCATTATTACTTTCTTTGTTGGCGTCGGTATCAGCAGTATTTTCTGCACTAGTATTTTCTATGATATTGACCACCACAATATCGCCCACACGACGGGCACGACTGTCAGAAAACAGAGGGTCCATATCACTTTGCGCAAAGAGCGAACCGGGATTCGAGGCGCGTTCTTGCGGGGTGAAAGAGTGACTTGGCACAGGAGTCACAGCCGGAGCAACCACTGTGGGGGTGTTCTTGGTACTCTGACAGGCAGTGGCAAGAACAGCCATACAGAGCATAAGTGCAAGAATTATTTTTTGTTGACGCTTCATAGTTTCCCTCCATAAAAAGCATTGTCATAGTTTTGAAATTTTACCATAACCATTGTTTATTTCACGGCATTCTAATTTATGAAATTTTCCGAAAAAAATTCTGTTCACAAAAAATTTTCCCCACCCCCCTAAACAATGTTTCATTACAAGCATGTTTTCTAGTCCATTCCCGAAGGGAATAGGACAGTAGGCGCGTTTTGAGGGGGGGCTGGGGGGAACCTTTTGGCGCTAGCAAAAGTTCCCTCCAGAAAATATTCTAAGATTAAAATGCCATATTGTTTATTCAGCCATTACTGTTTTATTATCACGAATGGTGCCATAAACTTGTTTTTTACTCTGCAAGTTCCGCACCGGAATGATTGTCCCCGGTGCACCATCGGCAAGGCTTTCGGCCTTCACCTCAATGCGCACATTGCCCCTAGCGTAGATAAGGTTAACAATGGATCCTTTACGCACCATAGCAATGCCTAATAAATCTGTACTATAAATGGTCTGCCCTGTGCCCACACTGCGTACCATTTGCCACGGCCCCCCCTTACCATCCCAAGGCATGGAGGTTAAGTGCGCCGCATTAACTCTCACAAAGGTGATGTCCTGCACATGTAAGGAATCGCCTTGATTTAAGGGACGTGCCGCCGCCGGCACTTCCACCCATAGGTTTAAGAAAGCAGCTCCGGCTGCTCGACGCACCACGGTGCCATCGGCTTCTTGAATCACAAAACGAAACGTCACTCGCCCAGGGGCTACGCTGCCTGGTTCCAGATTAACACGTTGCTGTCCATGTGCCAAAAAAATGTATGGAGGTAGGCGAAAATCTGCCCACTCTGCCGTGCCCGGCATGGCATTAGTTTGTGGAGTCAAAAAATTGACAACATATTTGCGTAAATCATGTTCGGTGAGCACAACGCCCCCCCGCTGAATGGCAAGAGAATTTGGTAAAACACACTTGCTGGCTGTATCCCCGAGGGTATCACGCAAGGCTTTGCCAAGACGAGCCTTATTAATCTGCAAGGGTTTACCCACTTCTGGAGGCGCAGGCCATAAAGGTTGATCCTTAATGGCTTCCCAAAGCCCAGCCGGCACAGGCCCATAGGGGTCTGCAATGTCAGCCAAGGTGACCATTTCCCCTTGTGCCACAGCGGCGCTGCGGATTTGCAAGCGCCAATCATGGGTAGTGTTGAGTTGCAAGTTTCCGCCCGCATACTCCCCTTTCCCAAAGGTATTGCGCACATTGGCAGCACCGGCATTTTGTTGTGCATTATTAATGGGAAGGCCTGCCTTAGCATAATTCCATTGTGAGGCGCCGTAAGCCTTGTGAGCATTGAGGCTTACACTTACAATGCTTAGTAACAAGACAAGCAATAAAGCAGAAAGCACAGCAAAAACACGTACAGCCAAGGTGCGTACCACGATGGTAAAAAGATTACCCAAGGAACTTTCCTCAAACAACAGTGTGTTTTTATGTGACATTCTGCTATGCATACTTACCTCTTTAATTGTACGGCAATACCCAGCATGGTGTCGGAGGTTTGAATGGCTTTGGAGTTAACTTCGTAGGCACGCTGACCCACAATCATATTAACCATTTCGTCTACCACTTCCACGTTGGACATTTCTAAAAATCCTTGGGCTAATGTGCCCACATTGTCAGTACCGGGCACGCCTTCTTGTTCCTCTCCTGAAGCCTCAGTGGGAGTGTATAAATTCCGGCCACGAGAGTCCAAACCGGCGGGGTTAATGAAGGTATAGATGGGAATTTCCGCTGCAGCAAGCTCTGCGCCTGAAGAATCTAAGGCGGCAATGTGCCCCTGCGGTGAGATAGAAATATTCTTGGTCTCAGCAGGCACGGTAAATTCCGGCTGAAGCACATAGCCATTGGCTGTGACCACAGTACCGTCTTGGTTAAGCTTAAAGGTTCCAGCACGAGTGTACATCATCTCGCCATTGACTTCCACTTGGAAAAATCCATCCCCTTCAATGGCCACGTCAAGAGCATTACCGGTATTTTGGAAATCCCCCTGAGAGAAGAATTTATGCACCGCTGTAGGACGTGCACCCATACCCACCTGAATACCCACGGGCAGGCGATTATCCCCCTCAGTGATAGAGCCGGCAATCTTCATGGTTTGGTACATGAGATCTTCAAATTCCGCACGGCTTTTCTTAAAACCGGTGGTATTGACGTTAGCGAGGTTATTGGAAATAACGTCGATATTGGTCTGCTGGGCTATCATACCTGTAGCCCCTGTCCAAAGAGAACGCATCATAATTTTGACTCCTTATTTTATAAACCACAGGGGGCATCCTTAGCGGATTTTGCCTACCTTATCAATTGCTGCTTTGTCTATAGTATCAGATGTTTGTATAACTTTTTGATAGGCCTCGAACTGCCGATGCACTTCTATCATATTCACCATTTCTGTGACCACTTCCACATTGGCAGATTCCAAAAATCCTTGGGAAATTCTTGTACCGGCAGCTAGGGCATCGGTCTCTTCAAGGGGAACATTGGGACGCGCTTTATAAAGGTTTTCCCCTTCTTTTTCGAGCGCCTGTGCATTGGCAAGCCCCACAAAATTGATGGTATTCACAAGCTCCCCATCGGCAAAAACCTGCCCATCGGCGGCAATGTGCACATCACGAGCCCCTTCAGGAATAACAATATTTCCCTCTGTACCCTGCACAGGAAAGCCCTGCGGGGTCATAACGGTACCATCCGGCCCCTTCACAAAATGCCCGTTGCGGGTATATCGCTCACCGCCCGGGGTATTGATTTTAAAAAAACCGTCGCCAGTGAGCGCAACGTCCAAAGGATCTCCGCTAAATTTCATAGAACCTTGCGAAAAATCAATCTTACTCACGGCAATACGAGGACGTGCCATGTTCTGCGGTTCAGGAAATAAAGGCTTTGAACGCACGTTCATGAGCGGTTCACGAATTTCATCATGCGCATAGTAAGCCATGGTATCCCGAAAGGCTAACTTGTCTTGCTTATAGCCGTTGGTATTCACGTTTGCCAAATTATTGGCAATGAAATTCATGCGGTGTTCTGTGGTCAAAGCACCAAAAACAGCACTAAACATCATATCTTGCATGAAAAAATCCTCCTACATACTCTTTTTACAGCAGAACCCTTTCTGTCTGTGAAGTATGCTACAAGAGGCATTGCATGTATTATGCCAATGGGAGATTATTAGAGGAAGTTAATATTATTTTGGGGCGGGAAGCGGAACACTTTTTCTGGTGCCAAAAATTTTCCTCCCCCCTCTCCACCCCCCCCATCCTTTCAAAGTGCGCTTGTTGCTTGTTGTAAAAAACGGCTTGACTCTTCAGCAGGAAGGCTTTATATAGCCCTTGAAGCTGAGCGGCGCAAGCATCGTTCACCCCGTCAGGTCCGAAAGGAAGCAGCGGAAACGATGGCTACGGGTGCTCAGCTTCTTTTTTTGCCTATCATAAATAATGGTGTTCACCTTTCTATCATCTGCACATATTTTCCAAATTTTCACAAAAAGTTTTCTTTACATTGGAATTGTTATACTTTAGCATACTTTTCTTCAATTAATATTTCATTATAGGAGCTTACCATGAGAAAATTCTTGCCGTACAAGTGTACATTTTTTACAGCGTTTTTGTGTTTAAGTACTCTCCTTTTTTTTACATACGACGTAGGCCATGCAGCCAAGCCTAAGTCACCTCAGGCCATGTATGATGAAGCTCTTAAGCTTGAAAATGATGGCAAACATAAGGAAGCTGCTGCGCTTTACCTAAAAGCAGCCGAAAAAGGCCATGCTGATGCACAAGTAAACATTGGGGATTTATACCAATATGGTAGTGGCGTTGAGCAAGACTACAAAAAAGCTGCCTACTGGTATCAAGAAGCTGTTAAACAAAATCACGCCAATGGAAAAGCATTTCTTGGAGAGCTGTACTATATAGGCTTTGGCGTAGAAGCAGATACGAAAAAAGCTATTTCTCTATTACTAGAATCGGTTGAACAAGGCAGCCCTTTTGGACAGTATTATTTAGCACCATTTTATGTGAGGGGTGAAGGCGTGGAAGCTGACCCCAAAAAAGCTTTTGAACTGACAGAAAAAGCTGCCAAAGAAGATGTAGACGGTGCCAATATACAGTTGGCTGAGTTCTACTTTAATGGTACAGGCGTAGAAAAAGATTTTGAAAAAGCTGTTGCTTTAGCACGCAAAGACGCAGAAAAAGATGTAGCTAAAGCACAATACTTCCTTTACTCACGGTATGCAGACGGACAAGGGGTAGAGAAAAATGCCCGTGAAGCCGTAGAATGGCTCAAAAAAGCAGCGGAAAACTGGCATGCAGAAGCACAATTTGAGCTTGCTACATATTATGACCAAGGTGTTGTCGTAGAAAAAGACCGTGAAAAAGCTCTGTCTTGGTATCGTAAAGCCGCAGAACAAGATTATGCCGAAGCGCAAAATAGCCTTGGTGTAGCCTATGAATATGAAGAAGGCGTAGCGCAGGATCTGGACCAAGCACGTGCTTGGTATACTAAGGCTGCAGAGCAAGGTGACGCCTTTGGGCAATATAATCTTGCGCAGCTGTATGGTAAAGGTAAGGGGGTTAAGCAAGATTTAAAGCTCGCCTTCGATTGGATGATAAAATCAGCAGAGCAAGGCATTGCCCCTGCCCAGTTTAGCATTGGCTTTCAATATTTTGAAGGACTTGGCGTTGAAAAAGACCTCAAAGAAGCCGCAAAATGGTATCAAAAAGCTGCTGACCAAGGTAATGCGCAAGCACAAAATAACCTTGGTATAATGTACCTAAAAGCCATAGGCGTAAAACAAGACCTGCCAAGAGCCATTGAGCTTTTCCGCCTTGCCGCAAAGCAAGATTACAAAGCCGCACAAAGTGTTTTGGAACAACTTGGCGAAAAATGGTAGTTGGTTCTTCGCTACCTTATAAGGATATTGCAAAAATGCTGGTGTCAATTTCATCGACACCAATTGCATTTTGCAACATCCTTATAGGTAGCTTACTCTGTTTTGCAATTAATAATCTTTGCGGCATATAAAGTTTAGCTTTTTTGCAGGTATAGCATAAAAATACAATTGGCATCGATGTAATTGATGCCAGCATTTTTATGCTATACAAGTGAAAAGCTTACCCATCCCCATATCAAATGCTACGTTAAGGTTATAACCACATTGAGAACATTGCATGGGGGAAACGTTTATGAACAAAGTTTCTTTCTTTTTTCAAGATATTAACGAAGCATTAAGCTTTAACTTATCAAAAACTACTCACCACAATACGCACCAGTCAAAAGCCTGACAAAAACTCATTTTCATAAGCGCATTAATCTGTCATTTTTCCTTACACATTCCATAAAACACACATATCACATACAAAAACAATTTTGGCATAACTTTTGTATTAAGAAAATTGAAATCAAGGAGGTTGCCATGCTTTTTCTGCTCGGTGATAGTTCAAAGAAAAAAAAGA
>CAYJHS010000018.1:13905-19127 GCA_964369815.1 uncultured Desulfovibrionaceae bacterium | reverse complement strand
GGGAGGGGAACTTTTTTTTCCTAAAAAAAGTTCCCCTCCCCAGAAAAACTCCGCAGTTACCAACCTAAAAAACTGGCAAAGATTTTCCTTTGAGCAGCAGTGGCAAACCACAACTTACAAGGGTAACAGTATCACAGACCTGTGCTACACGTTGATTCAGCATACCATGCCAGTCTCTAAATTCTCGTGCAAGGGTAGACGTGGGCACAATACCCTGCCCTACTTCACTACTCACCATAAGCAAGGGGAGGGGGCACTGTGTTATATATTGTTCGAGCGCTTGTACCTTATGTTCTATGTTTTGCCCTTCTAAGAGCTGCGCACTGAGCCATAGTGTCAGGCAATCTATAAGAATAGCATCAACATCTTGCATGGGGATGTTAGAAAAATCGCATCCAGATCTTTTGCCTATCTCTTTTGCTTCCCATGTTTGCCATGCTTTTCCACGTAAAGCTTGGTGCGTTGCAATGCGTTCTTGCATCTCGTCATCTATATTTTGTGAACAAGCCGTCGCCACATATAGGCATCTTTGCCCTAATGACTCTGCACAACGCTGTGCCAAAGCACTTTTACCGCTACGGGTTCCGCCCACAAAAAGTATTTTTCTCATAGGCTTGTGTCCTGAGTTAAGTCATCTTGATTGTGTTTAGTACGGATTAAGCGTGTAGAGAGATCTTGCAAAAGGCGCCCTGCTGTGCGTGCGTTATCCTGCACAGCATCTTGGTTCATACCTCGTGTAACACGTCTATCCAGCCATTGCGCAACAAAGAGAATGCTCTCGGTATCCACATATTTTGGGGCAGAAAGTTTTTGACGTATAGCACCCACAAGATTTTCTTTAGCCATATTTCGTTGGTGAATACTGCGCTGATAGGTGGCATTAAGCCCATCTACTCGTAAGCGCAAAGTGCCAATATTTTCTCCTGTATCTTTAGCAGTATTAAAATCATGTACAGCCTTGGTTATTTGCGTATGTACTGCTAAAGTATTTTGCACTGCATTTTCATAGTCGTGTATGCGATTTATAAAATCTTCTGTACTTCCAATAGCCTGCAGCAATCCACCAAGAGTTTGGAAATCCGCAGCATAGGCTGATAAAATTTTCGATGGCACAACTTTTTTTCCGGCTTGCACTTCCTTTTGAGCCGCAACATTCATGGCCTTAACAAAACGATCGGCATATAGGCCATACAAGGCATTCATCATAGGAGCATTAAAGGCGTACCGCAGCACCCGTGCCCGCACACTAAGTGTATCTTGGTTACCCGCTGGCATGAGCGTGTGCATTTTCTCACCATAGCGAGCATTCAAGGAAGTCACACTAAAATTTGTACCTCTTGGTGTATAGCGTTTCACGAGCCATGTAGCTACATCATCCACAAATGGTAAAGGGATAACCGTATCTTCATTAACCTTAGGTATGGTGGGCGTAATAGCTTTAACGGGCTTAGCTGTTTGCGCCGTAGGTGGTGTCAAGCTTTGCGTTTTTGGTGTTGTAGGCGTTGTAGGGGACACAGCAGGTGCTGATGTCGTAGGTGCGGTATCAGTAGCTGAATCTGTATGCAGGGCAAGTGTTGTATTTTTTTCTTGCGGGGCAACGTCCTCGCTGTGTTCTTGTGGTTTTGTGATATCTTGTGGTTTTTGTGCCTCTTGCGCCTTTTGCTCCTCTTGCTCTAAAGGCTGCGTTGAGGGTTTTTCCGTCATAGGTTCTTCTTTAACTTCAGCTATACTTTTCGCTTTTTCCGCAATTGTTTGTGATTGCCAGCTTACCTTTTCTTGTGTTTGTGCAGGGGCAGAAGCCGTGTTTTTTTGCGTTGTATCTTTAATGGGCGGCGACATATCCGCATGAATATTTTGCCCAGCCAAGGTGCCAGGGGTGGTACGCGGCTGCGTAACAGAGGCAGGAGGTGGCGTATGCGTTACATAATCTAAGGTATCACTCACAATACTTTGTAAGGGAGTGTCCTTAGCCGCATCTTCAATACCAACTTGTACATCTTTCACAAGCTGGGCTTGCTCTTTATCATCCAAAGTAAGCCAATATGTGCCCAATGCCGTTATTATTACAGCAAAAAAAGTAATAATTCCAAGTTTCAAAACACCCCCACGACTTTGTGAAGGCAGGGCCATGCTTTGCAATGAACTTTCCTTAAAGTCATCCATGAAAACCTCTATATCTCTTGAAAAGTATTAATAATATACACTCTTTTTGGATTATGAATTACTTTCTAGCCTTTGTCTAGAAAATTTTCTTAGTGTCTTTTAAGTTCACACGGATTTTTTATGAATATTACAAAACTACAGACTCAATATATTAATATATTAAACTAAAAATAAAATACAAAAAAAAATAAAAAAAACATAGTAAAAGACTTGCCAATCTTAAAAGTAATGGTTACTATTAAATCACAAAATAAGGAGGTCGCCATGACAAGCCTACAAAATATACAATATGACATTGACTGGAATCTTACTCCGGAGCACGCCGTAACCATGTACTTGGAATGGGGAAATAATGACTGGAATGCAGAATTTCCTCCTGTACGTTCAAAAGAAGATTATTCCACATATTTTGTGGTGGATACTTGGGAAGAAGCACCCATTTTGCGTTTGGTACGTCGCAACTCTGAACGAGCAGACGATATTTTAACAATGCCCTTACCGGATGACTTACGCCAAGAATTCCATGAAGAATATGGCAACCTTAAAGGTATTTTTGCCCCAACCAAGGGCATTAAGCAGTGGCTGAAAGTACAAGTAGGCTAATTCCCACATTTATTAAAATACGATTTACCCTCAAAACATACTATATATTTACCATTCTCCTCATGTGGTATATGCAAAACACAAAGCCCTCTTTTAGAGGGCTTTCAAGTTCACATGTACTTACGAATATTAAAGCTATGATACATTCAAAGCACCTCTTTTATGCGCAACACACTCAGCTACAATACATATGGCAATTTCCTCAGGAGTTTCCGCATTAATGCTCAAACCAATGGGACAATATATGCTGTCCAAAATGCTTTGTGCCACCCCCTTGCTGCGTAACTCCGCATAGAGGTGGTCACGCTTGCGCTTACTGCCAATCATACCAATATAACTGGCTTTTGTTTCCAAAGCTTGCTCCAAAACAATTTTATCGTGCATATGGCCACGAGTCACAATAACAATACAGGTATGTTTGTTAGGTAGACATGCGGCAAAGCACTGCGCAAAACCGGGGACGGTATGAGTTGCTGCAGCACTTGGGAACCGCTCAGCACTAGAAAATTCTTCTCTATCATCTAAAACAACCACAGAAAAACCTGCTAAAGCAGCGGCTTGTGCAGTATAGAAAGATACATGCCCACCACCGGCAATAATCATGCGCCACGTTGGGGGATATTTTTCTACAAAAAACATTTGCCCATGCTTTTCCACAAACAGCGTATCGGTTCCGCGGGGCATTTGCATCAATAAATCTTCATACGTAGCCTTAACGCTAACACCTTTTAAAGCATCAGGAAAGAATTGTGCATCCCACTGTCCGTCTATACACAAGGCACGCCGAAGTTTCTTATCGTGTTCTATAGAACTTATAACAATAACTTCGTGCTCTTCTATAAAGTTTAGCGCTTGACGAAAAAAAGCGAGCGTGTCTTCCTCTGGTAAAAGCGGTTCCACAAAAATACTCAAAGCGCCACCGCAAATCATACCACCACTGGCAGCTTGCTCACCCGTTAAAGTAAATTTGAGAATTTCAGCTTTCTGATTTTCCAATGCATTATTACACGCTTTAATAGCCTCAGCCTCCGCAAGGCCACCGCCAATAGTACCGTGAATAAGCCCCGAATGATCCACAAGCATTTTAGAGACAGAGCTACGTGGCGTTGACCCTTCATGATGCACCACGGTAGCCATGACCAGAGGCACATTTTTCGCTAAACGGTCACAAACTAAGGCCAACAGTTCTTTCATAAAAAGCTCCCTTTACATATTACTCTACGGTGTAGCCTTGCTTATTATACACATGGCACCCGCACACACAAAAAGTTCAAGAAAAATCAACACAACTATATAATTTTACACAAAAAAAATAGCACACCCCACTCAATAGTGAATAAAAGACGTCAATACGCTTAAGGGTGATCAATACAATTTCACGTGCTGTTTTATGGGGCAACATTTGTAAGGTGTCAGAATGTATTATTTCCCAAAAAATATCAAGCGCGCGCATATGATAGCATTGCAACACAATCCACACAAAAAAACCACCGACTATACCGGTGGTTTTTTACTATATCTTTCAAAAAGCGTTTAATTATTCAAAATGCACTGTAATCATTTCACCTTCAAGGTCGGCGCGTTTTTCCACGCTACCAATAACCCACGCATTGGTATTCATAGCTTTTATACGTTGAATGGTTTCTTCACAGTTTTCTTCAGGAACAACAACAACATAACCAACGCCACAGTTAAAAATTTGTAGCATTTCAGGCCATGAAAGCTTGCCCTCTTCTTTGAGCCAATTAAAAACTGCAGGCATTTCCCAAGAGCCAAATTGAATATCTACTTGCACTTGTGTGGGTAAAATCCGTGGAATATTATCATAAAAACCACCACCGGTAATATGCACCATGCCGGAAATAGGAACATCTCGCAAAAGGTGCTTAATAATATCCACATAGATGGCCGTTGGCGTTAAAAGCACCTCGGCACATGTTTGCTCAGTGCCTGGAAATATATCATCCTTAGTTAAAGAGCTTGCATCAAAAATTTTACGCACTAAGGAATACCCATTAGAGTGTAACCCCGAAGACGCTATGCCAATGACTTTGTGACCGATACGAATGTCGCCGCCATCCACAATTTTGGCATTGTCCACAATGCCGACACAAAAACCAGCAAGGTCATACTCTCCATCAGCATACATACTTGGCATTTCAGCTGTTTCACCACCAAGCAAAGCACATTGAGCTAATTTACATCCATTGGCAATGCCTTCAATAACTTGCTCGGCCTTAGCCACATCCAGATGGCCTGTCGCAAAATAATCAAGGAAGAATAGAGGCTTAGCACCTTGAACCAATATATCATTCACACTCATAGCCACAAGGTCAATGCCCACGGTATCATGCTTATCAAAAGCAAAAGCCAATTTGAGCTTTGTACCCACACCATCAGTGGAGGAAACAAGAATAGCATCTTAAATTTCTGCTAAAACAGGACGAAAAAGCCCC
>CAYJHS010000018.1:12059-13895 GCA_964369815.1 uncultured Desulfovibrionaceae bacterium | reverse complement strand
ATACGTGAAACAAATTGATTGCCAGCGTCAATATTAACACCTGCATCTACATATGCTTTAGCACGATCAGATGACATGTTTAGCTCCTTGTGAAAATCGTTGAATTATGTTAATAACAAACTTATTGAAAATACCCAAGAAAGATTTAAGCACTTTTTTCGGTTTTTTGCAGCATGCACCACATAATGGTCTATTTTAACTGAAAATATTTTTTATATTTTTTTAGAAAAAGTTTACGCAGGTTCATTTATGAAGCACATTTTTCTTACTTTCCTCTTTTTTGCCCTTCCAAGTCTTTCCGTTGATGCTTTTGGACAAGAGCCTCAAGACAAAGTTTATGGAACAAATCCGCATAATGACCCTCGTTACGGCACTGTACACACCTGGACAGATCCCCATACTGGCGATCGTATTACTTCAGTGCGCCCTGGGAGAAAACCTCAAAATTCACAAAACAATACTCCAAACAACATGCCTATCATAGTTTATCCGGAGATACACCGTCCAAACCCGTCACATACAACACCCACTAACCCCAAACCCACAAGTGGCATTTTTTCTCAAGCAAATAGGGTAGTATAATGCAAGCACATCTTTGGCATAAAACCACCGGCAACACAGTACAGTGTGTCCTTTGTCAACACAGGTGCACTATTCCTCCCACAAAAAAGGGTAAATGTGGAGTGCGCGTCAACGAAAAAGGAGTGTTGCATACTCTCGTGCGCCAGAAAATTGCCTCGGTAAATATTGATCCCGTGGAAAAAAAGCCTCTCTACCACTACAGACCCGGCACGAAAACCTTCTCCTTTGGTACAGCCGGCTGTAACTTTGCATGCAGCTTTTGTCAAAACTACACCATTTCGCGTGCTCCTCAGGACACAGGTCTTGTTCCCGGAAAAATTACCACTGCCGATATTTTAATAAAGGAAGCCATAAAACATAAAACACAAAGCATTTCCTTTACTTACACAGAACCAACTGTTTTTCATGAACTCATGCAAGAAGTAGCTATTAAAGCGTCCCTCGAAGGGCTTGACTGTTTACTCGTATCCAATGGCTACCAAAGCGCAGAGTGCCTTTCTGCCCTTTATGGCAGTATAAAAGCCGCCAACATTGATATTAAATCCATGCGAGAAAAGTTTTATAATACTCACTGTAAAGCAAAACTAACGCCGGTACTCAACAATGTCAAAGCAATGGTTAAAATGGGCTGGTGGGTGGAGGTAACAACCTTACTCATCCCTGGTCTTAATGACAGCAACGAAGAGCTCACAGACTTAGCACGCTTTATTAAAGAAGAACTCGGCGCGCATGTTCCTTGGCATATTAGCCGTTTTCATGGTGCTTACAAAATGCTACAAACTCCGCCAACCCCCCTTGAAAATATGGAACGAGCCCGTGCAATAGGACGACAAGAGGGTTTGTATTATGTCTATCTTGGAAACATTCAAAGTGCCGGAGCAGCCATGACCTTATGTCCGCAATGTCAAGCCGTCTGCATTGCAAGAGAAGGATTTTTTAGCCAAGACTACAGAAAAAACAATGCATGTCCCAAGTGCCAACGCCCCATTGAAGGGTGTTGGTAATACTACGCTCGTCTCACCAAGGAGCCCATGTTTTTATCACTAAAGGCCAACATATTCATATTATATTTTTTTTGATATCCATATATACAAGGTATTATAAAGGATATCTGCGTCAATAGGCTTTGTAATGTGATCGTTCATGCCATGGGCAAGACTGATTTCTCTATCACCCTTCATGGCGTGGGCAGACATTGCTATAATAGGAAGCTTAGCAAATCTTTCCTGTTGTCGTATTTTTTCCGTCGCAGTA
>CAYJHS010000018.1:0-12049 GCA_964369815.1 uncultured Desulfovibrionaceae bacterium | reverse complement strand
ATCTGAATATCCATAAGTATACAATCATATCTATTTTTTTCCAGCAAATCTAAAGCTACTTGCCCATTTTCAGCAATATCTAAAGTATAGCCACCTGCCTTGAGAATTTCTTGCGCAACAACTTGATTTATATCATTATCTTCAACAAGAAGCAAGTGTCCACCCTTTAGTGAAAGTGCGGCGCCTTCCTCAAGAGACATACTGTCTCTTTGTTGTACAACAGCATCCAGCGCAAGCGGAAAGCGCGCAGTAAAGGTAAAAGTTGTACCTTTGCCAAGTTCACTTTCTACCTTAACATCGCCGCCCATAAGTTGAATAATTCTTTTGGAAATAGCAAGTCCAAGGCCTGTGCCACCATACTTACGAGTTACCGAAGTATCTGCTTGTGAAAAGGCCGAAAACAGCTTGGCAATTTGCTCATCTGATAAGCCAATACCCGTGTCGCTTACACTAAATTCACAATGTAACTCTTCACCATTATGTACAAATGTATTGGCTTCTAAAAGGATTTTTCCCCCTGGGTCAGTGAATTTAATGGCGTTACTTACCAAATTAAAAGCCACCTGCTTAAAGCGTAGAGCATCACCAAGAATAGGCGTTTCAGCATGCTCACCGCAGGATATATCAATAATCAACCCCTTTTCAACACATATATGCCCATATAAATCTGCAATTTCCTGAGCAATGCTATGTAAGATAAAGGGCCGTTTTTCCATTTCCATCTTACCAGCTTCAATTTTGGAAAAATCCAAAATATCATTGATGATGCGCATAAGATTTTTGGCAGAAACGATAATTTTTTCCACATAATCTTTTTGCGTTGGATCTAGATGGGTAAAATTCAAAAGGTGCAAAAGCCCCAAGATACCATTCATGGGGGTACGAATTTCATGGCTCATATTAGCCAAAAAATCTCCCTTCCCCTTACTGGCACTTTCAGCCTCTTTTTGTGCAATACGCATATTTTCTTCCACAATAACACGCTGTGTTATATCAAAGAATACTGCCCCAACGCCCTCAAGCTGCATATTTTTATCAAATACAGGAAAAATTGAAGCGGCGTACATAGTCCCTGAATTATCAAAGGAGAACACCTTTTCAGGATGTATAGCCTCTTGGGTGGAAAAAACTTTTTCTTCGTAAGCAGAAATTTCTTCAAAAATATCTGTAGCTAAACCAGCTTCACTGTTATTTTTCCCCTGAAGCTTCACAAAGTCTTGTGTAAGCAATTCATATTTTCGATTAGTCATGGTATAGCGCAATGTAGCATCTTTTAAATAGGCCAATCCTTCTGTATTATTCATAAAGTTTTGCAAAGTTGCTTGCCGTCTTTCCACTTCTTGAATAGCACCGACAACCCGCTGTTCTAATTGTTGATTAAGCTGAAACAACTGTTGCTCTGCAAAGTTACGTTTTTGCTCATAATTTGCCATTTTCAAACAGCCAACAATAAGCAAAACCATCCCCTACAGCCAAATAAAAATGTGAGTATTCACAAGCTTAGCGATATTTTCATTGGCCACCGCCATAAAGGGTGCCATGGGAACAATCACCCTAATGCCCCCTCTTACTTCGCCCACCTTGTAACCTTGGCAGGCATGGCAGGGCATACAGCTTTCTACAACCATGAGGGGACGAATAAAATATAAATGATCTTTTCCCTCTAATTTTTTTATTTCTGAAACTTCCTCTGCCTGTCCACTTTCAAGGATTTTAAGGGCTTGAGCTTCCCATGGGGTAGGTTTGTTGGCAGGACGGATGGGATCATTACTCGTGATATGTCCATGTAACCCTCCACTAGCAATACCTAATTCATGCACTAGGCGTGTCATATAAGCAGGATTTACCATGGTAAGTTTCATGCCGGTGGTGGTGACAATGTCCCTTTCCACATTTTTAAGATAGGGATTTGGAAGCGTTTTATCGCTAATCTTTGCATAAACACTGCCTACCATAGAGTTCCATGTACGATAAATAACATCTTTTTCAAAGGCTGTACGAGCTTGGATGCGTGCGGCCGCTTCGCTATAGCGATAGGCATTATTAATATTAAACCACAGTGAAAGCCCAAGTACAAGAATCCAAAATGCAGTGAGTAAAATAAATGTGACCTTTAAAGTTACGCTAAAGCCACTTTTTACTTTTTCAGTTTGTGAAGCCATCATGTTACCCTTATAATATGCTGTGTGGGTTCGTCGATGTAGATTTTCTATGAAAAGGTTTTGAAGATAGAACACTATCAAATTTAATGAAGCTAATGGTTTATGTCACTCAATAAAAAAAAGAGAAACAAATAGTATGTAAGATGATGTAACACTTGCAGGTATTACTGGTCCACCCTAAGATAAAAGTAAAATAATACCCATTATCGACTTAGGCAAGAGTAAAAATTTTAAAATATTTTTCTGATGCTATCACGTAGAAAAAATAACTTCCCCTCATTGTTAATATGAAATTTTGTGCTTATTAAATTTGGAATTTGCATATTATGGATACAAAACATAGCACACATTTTAATACTTGACCGCTACACGTCATGCACGATATATTTATCGCTTGTCTACAAACAAAACAAAAGCAAACTATTTTACAAGGTTAGAAAGAATGCTACTTATTTATACCGGAGATGGTAAAGGTAAAACATCAGCATGCGTGGGACAAGCTGTGCGGGCGTTGGGACAAGGTCTTAGGGTTGCCTTTGCACAATGCATGAAACAAGACAAAAAAGCCGGAGAACAGCATATATTACACACCCTATTGGGAGATTTTTTTTATGTGGGTGGCCTTGGCTTTTTTCGGGATAAAAGTCAAAAAGAGGCACATAGGCAAGCAGCACTCACTACGCTTTCTTGGGCAAAAGATAAGATATCACAAGTTGACATGCTTATTTTAGATGAAAGCCTCTATGCTCTAAAAGCAGAGCTCATCTTACAAGAAGAGCTCACACAGCTCATCACTTTTGCCGCAGAAAAAAACGTCCATCTAGTGTTGTCCGGGCGTGGTGCACCGGATTGGCTCATATCTACGGCGCAACTTGTCACCCAAATGCAAGAAATCAAACACCCTTGGCAACAGGGCCTTGGAGCAACAAAAGGAATTGAATACTAATGTCCATGCAAAACATAACTGTCTATATTGCAGCCTCCTTTCGCCATAAGCATGCTGTGCGCTTATTAGGTAAACAGCTACAATCCTATGGGTTTGAAATTCTAGACTGGACGCTAAAAGCAACACCACCTCCGGGCTTAAACGTAGCTGAGCGTCGTATATGGATGGACACAGACATCGAGGGGGGACAAGTTTTTTCTTTCTGTTACACGGCGTGTACCCAAGCCCATATCGTCATTTATTTTGGAGAGTCAGGGCAAGACGCCGCTGTGGAAGTGGGACTTGCCGCAGGGCATAACATTCCTATTTTGGGCATTCGTGGCCCATTAGAAGCTCCAGGACTTATGCTACACGGTGTTATCCCTGTCTGGGTAGAGGACATTGAAGATGCACTCGCCCTCATGCAAAATGTGGCTCACCTACAAAATACTCAAGATTTTTCTTGCGTCACAGATAAACGTGTTGCCATCCTTTCCGCTAAACTGAGAAAAAACACTTAAAAAACATCTGTTTTTTCACCCAAGATTTTTCCCTTTTCAAGCCTAGACAAACGCCACAATGACGCTTATAGTGTGTTGTTGCAGAAAAATTTACTTTGGGCCTTGCCCATATGAAGGAGTCCTTTGTGGAATATAGAGTAGAAGAATTGTCCCCAGTTAAGAAAAAAGTTCACGTTACTGTGCCTAAAGAGGAAGTTGATGCCTCCATTGCTACTACTGTAGCCTTATATCGCACTTCCGTACAAATTGACGGTTTTCGCAAAGGCAAAGTACCCGCCTCTGTCATTGAAAGCCGCTTTCGTGACAAAGTTTACAACGAAGCTAAACAAGATTTAGTTAATGTACATATAAATACTATTATCGAAGAGTTAAAAGAAACGCCTCTTTCCGGCATTGAATTTGGCGATGAAAGCAGCGAATTTGGTCGTGGCGAAGATTTTACCTATAGCATTAGCTTTGAAGTATTGCCTACATTTGAAATTCCTGTCTACGAAGGTATTGAAATTGAGCAAGAAAAAGCTGTTGTTGCCGACTCTGAAGTAGAAGAATTCATTGAACGCCTGCGTAAAGAAAGAGCAGAACTTGTAGTTGCTGAGGGCAAAGGCCCTGCCGTGGATGGTCAAGTGGTAGAAATTGACTTCGCCGCCTTTGACAATGGTGTTCCTCTTGAAGGCATCAATGCCCAAAATTTCCAAATGAACCTTGGAGAAGGCCAAGCCTTGGCTCCCTTCGAAGATCTTGTTAAATCCGTGCCCCTTGGCGAAACAAAAGAAGGTGAAGTCACCTTCCCAGAAGATTTCCTCGCTCCTGACCTTGCCGGAAAAACCATCACCATGAAGGTCACTGTACACGTCATTAAAGACAGAAAAGTACCTGAGCTTAATGATGAACTTGCCAAGAGCATGGGACAAGAAAGCCTTGAAAAATTGCGTGAAGCCTTTGTTGACAGCTATACCCGCAGCCGCACCAGCTTGCATAAGAGCACCGCACAAAAGCAAATGCTGGATAACCTCATAAAAGATGTAGAATTTACTCTACCTGAATCCATGATTGATACGCACACTCGCTCCATGCTTGCCGAGCGTCAACACCAAGCTGAAAGACAAGGCAAGAGCCTTGAATCCATGGGTAAAAGCGTAGAAGAACTCCTTGCAGAGTTCCGTAAAGAAGCCGAAGAAGTAACCCGTGCACAAGTATTCCTCATGAGTGTTGCCAAAAAAGAAGACATTCAAGTAGAAGACAAAGAAGTAGACATGGCTATTTACCAAATGGCACAACGCAGTGGTCAAGACTTTAAGCAGTTGAAAGATGACTATGTAAGTTCTGGCTCCATCTTTATCTTGCGTGACCGTATGCTTGCTGACAAAGCCATGGAAGTCATTTACACCAAGGCAAAAGTTACTGAAGTAGAAGCAGCGCAACCCAAAAAAGATAGTAAAAAGAAGAAATAACCCCTGTACAAAAGCGCAAACCTTATTATTTTCTAACATAACACGTTTTTGACTTAGTAATTTGAACAATCTATGGAGATATAATGTATAATATTTCAATGCCTTATGTTGTCGACGGAGAAGGTCGAAGAGAACGCCAATACGATATATTTTCTCGCTTACTAGAAGATCGTATCGTTATGTTAGGAACTGAGGTGAACGATCATGTAGCTGCACTTATCTGTGCACAGTTGCTCTTTTTAGAGTCCAAAGACCCCGATAAAGAAATTAATTTATATATTAATTCCCCTGGGGGCTCTGTCACGGCCGGTATGGCTATTTTTGACACAATGAACTATATTGCTTGCCCTGTGGCCACAGTGTGCATGGGGCAAGCCAGTAGCATGGGGGCATTTTTGCTTGCTGCCGGAGAAAAAGGGCAACGCTATGCTTTGCCAAACAGCCGCATAATGATTCACCAACCTCTTGGTGGTGCCAGCGGTCAAGCTTCTGACGTAGAAATTACGGCACGACAATTGCTAAAGACTAAAAAGCTTCTTAACGAACTCTTGGCACAAAATACTGGCCAAAGTTTGGCAAAAATCATAAAGGCCACCGATCGTGATAACTTTATGACAGCAGAAGAAGCCTTGGCCTTTGGGCTTATTGATAAGGTGATAAGTTCGCGTAAAGAACTCGCATAATTTTCAAACTTTAACATGTGCCAACACTATAGGCAAAATACTCAGGAAGCGTCTTCATCACTGACGCCCTTGGGTGGTAGACAATATAAAGGTGACACTTTTGAGTATAAGCGTTTTCAAACGCATAATATTACTCAGCAACTCTCACCGCAGTTTTAAGGATGTACCATGGGAAAGAACAACAAAGAAGTGAGCTGCTCCTTTTGTGGAAAGGGCGAATATAATGTAAAAAACCTTATTGTGCAAGGTGATGTGCGTATTTGTGACCAGTGCGTTGGCATCTGCAACGAGATTATTGCGCAACAAAATATTGCCGAAGTGCATGATGACGGTGTGCTACTTTCACCCATGCAAATTAAAGAACGCCTTGACGAATATGTCATTGGACAACATGAAGCGAAAAAAATCCTTTCCGTAGCGGTGCACAATCATTACAAGCGTGTTTTTTATGCTGAAGCCCTTGGCGATGAAGTAGAAATTGAAAAAAGCAATATCCTGCTAGTAGGCCCCTCGGGAAGCGGTAAAACATTACTGGCAAAAACCTTGGCTCGCACCCTCAAGGTGCCCTTTGCCATTGCCGATGCAACGACCCTTACCGAAGCCGGTTATGTGGGTGAAGATGTAGAAAATATCCTTGTGCAACTTTTGCAAAATGCCGACTACAACATTGAGGCAGCCAGCAAAGGTATTATTTACATTGACGAAATTGATAAAATTTCCCGTAAGGGCGATGGCCCTTCCATCACTCGTGACGTATCCGGCGAAGGCGTACAGCAAGCCCTCTTAAAAATTATTGAGGGCACCGAGGCTAACATCCCTCCCAAGGGCGGACGCAAGCATCCCCAACAAGAATTTATCCGCATGGATACCAGCAATATTTTGTTTATTGTGGGCGGTGCTTTTGTGGGACTGGAAAAAATTGTGGCTGCTCGCATGAGCGGTGGTTCCATGGGTTTTGGCAATACTGTCAAAAACAAAAAAGACATTCCCCTTGCCGAACTTATGAACGAAATGCACCCTGCTGACCTAGTTAAGTTTGGGCTTATTCCAGAATTTGTGGGACGTATCCCGGTCTTTACCCACGTGGACGATCTTGAAGTGGACGACCTAGTGCGTATTTTGACAGAGCCCAAAAATGCACTGGTGCGGCAATATCAAAAATTATTTGAACTAGATAACGTTACTTTACGCTTCACTACCAATGCCTTACGTGCCATTGCTGAAAAATCCATTGAGCGTAAAACCGGCGCACGTGGTTTGCGTAATGTCATGGAAAAAGTCATGCTAGACATTATGTATCACTTACCCACCATGGACACAGTGAGCGAGTGCCTCATTAACAAAGCTGTCATTGAAGGCACACGTAAGCCCGTATATTTACACGAAAACGAAGAACAAGAAGCCAGTTAATTACTTTGTTCCCTGCTTTTGTATCAAAGCAGGGAACATTTTTGTCTAAAACAGATTTCATTAGTTTGTAGGAGTATCTACATGACAACACCTTCATCATCCAATACATCAAATATTACTGCACAACATATAAATCCAAATGGGATGGAACTGCCCCTCATGTCCGTGAGGGAAGTTGTCATGTTTCCTCGTGCCATTATGCCCCTTTTTGTGGGAAGAGAAGCTTCAGTGCGCGCCATTGACGCCGGTCACAGTGACTATGAAAAAAAAATCTTCCTCGTAGCACAAAAAGAACCCGACACCGAAAAACCCGAAGCAGAAGATTTGTATACTGTAGGTGTGGTATGTCGTATTTTACAAGTATTACGCTTGCCTGACGGCACTATTAAGGTGCTTTTTGAAGGTCTGTATCGAGCTACTTGGGAAACTATCAACAAGGAACAGCCCTTTGGCGAAAAGCCTTATCCGTGCGTCATCACCCATGCCATGACAGAAGTGTATAGCATGAGTGAAGAGGCACAAGCGCTTATGCAATCCATGCACGAAGCTCTTGGAAAGTACGCTAAAAACAATAAAAAAATGACTCAGGAAGTGCTGGCAGCCATCACATCCTTACAAGATCCAGGTAAATTTGCCGATGCTATTATTCCGCATCTCAAGTCAGAGTATCGCAAAAAGCAAGAAGCACTCGAGTTGCAAAATCCCTTGGAGCGTCTGGAAAAAGCTTATGAATTGTTGCTTGAGGAAATGGCGCTGTCTTCTGTTGAAAAACGCATAAAAGACCGTGTACGCACGCAAATGGAGCGTAATCAGCGAGACTATTATCTCAATGAACAAATAAAGGCCATTAATAAAGAAATGGGACGTGACGACGACCCACAAGCCGAACTTGTGGAAATGGAGCATACTTTCAAGGAACGCTCCATGCCTGAAGAAGCTAGAGAAAAAGCACTGCATTCATTGCGCAAACTCAAAGGCATGTCCACATCTTCTGCCGAATATACGGTATTGCGTAACTATGTAGATTGGCTCATGGACTTACCGTGGGACACTCTCAAAGATGTGGATATGGATATTCAAAATGCCAGAGAAATTCTTGACAATGATCACTTTGGCTTAGAAAAACCCAAAGAACGCATCCTTGAATATTTAGCAGTACAAAAACTTTCCGGTGCCTTAAAAGGCCCCATTCTTTGCTTGGTAGGCCCTCCCGGCGTGGGCAAAACGTCCCTTGCCAAATCTGTTGCGGCTGCTACTGGGCGTGACTTTGTACGCCTTTCCCTTGGAGGTGTGCGTGATGAAGCAGAAATCCGCGGACACAGACGGACTTATGTAGGCGCTCTTCCTGGAAAAATATTACAATCATTAAAGCGTGTTAAGTTCAATAACCCTCTCTTCTGTCTTGACGAAATTGACAAGATGAGCGCAGATTTTAGGGGTGACCCAGCTGCTGCCCTTTTGGAAGTATTGGACCCTGAGCAAAACAGTACCTTCATGGACCACTATTTAGATTTGGACTATGACCTTTCCAAAATATTCTTCATTACCACGGCCAACTCCTTGCACAGCATCCCTGCTCCGCTGCAAGACCGCATGGAAATTATTGAATTAAACAGTTATCTTGAGACAGAAAAACGTCATATTGCACGTCAATTTCTTTTGCCAAAACAGCTCGTTGACCATGGTCTGAATGCAGATAATATGCAGCTGAGCGACGATGCCATCATTCACGTCATCCGCAACTACACAAGAGAAGCTGGTGTGCGTAACCTTGAGCGTGAAATAGCCGCTCTTTGCCGTAAAACCGCCATTAAAATTGTGGAAAATGACGATATGCAAATGTGTGTATCCATTGACACCCCCGATTTACCCACCTTCCTTGGCGTGAAGAAATATCGCCATGATGAAAGAGAAAAAGAAGCACAAGTGGGTGTGTGCATTGGCCTTGCCTATAATCAGCGTGGAGGCGAAATTCTCATGGTAGAGACGAGCCTTATGCCAGGTTCTGGCCATGTAGCAACCACAGGACAACTTGGCGATGTCATGACAGAGTCTGCCAAAGCAGCCTTAACCTACGTACGTTCACGCTCAGATATTTTAGGACTTGCTCCTCGTTTTCATCGTAAAGTGGACATTCAGGTTCACGTACCATCTGGTGCAACCCCCAATGACGGCCCATCTGCAGGTATTACCCTTGCCACTTCCATCACTTCAGCATTACTTGGCATTCCCGTACGCAATGACGTGGGTATGACCGGTGAAATTTCGCTACGTGGACGAGTTTTACCCATTGGCGGCCTACGTGAAAAACTGCTTGCAGCTCGGCGTTCCGGCCTTAGCAAAGTCATTATGCCTCGTGATAATGAAAAAGACCTAAAAGAAGTGCCTGAAGAGGTCTTACAGGATTTAGAGATAGTTTTTGTAGAGCATGTGGACGAAGTATTGCCACACGCCTTGGCTGCAACACCTGAAGAAATCTTCAGCAATCGCAGTCAAACAAGCCCACTCTATCTTTCATTGCGACACGATGCCAGTGATAGCTCATCAGAAAAGACGCAATAAATATGGATAATCAAAAACAAAAAGAACTGTTACAAAAGTTCTTCTATGCTGGACTTCAGGCGGTTGCCCCTGACGGTGCTGTCTTGCGCCACTTGCGCCTTGAGAAAAATCCTGATGAGCATGGAAATGGTGATACGCTGTGGGTTAAGGATCAGCCTTACCCCTTAAAAGGCAAGAAAATTATTCTGTTAGGCGCAGGCAAAGGTGTGGCTCCAATGGCACAAGCTATGGAGGAACTTCTTGGTGAACATATCCATGATGGCCTTGTGGTAGCAAAATATGACCATGGTCTCCCCTTGCGTTACATCAAGCTTCTTGAGGCAGCCCATCCTGTACCTGACATTGCCGGTGTACAGGCTACCAGTGCTTTACTGGAAAAAGCCCGTGAGGCAAACCATGAGCATCTTGTCATTTGCCTTTTTACTGGTGGTGCCAGTGCACTCACCCCTGCACCAGTGCAAGGCTTATCTTTAGAAGATATACAAAAAACAACTTCTGCCTTCCTGGCTTGCGGTGCCACCATTTACGAAATCAATGCCGTGCGCAAGCACCTCTCTGTCTTTAGCGGCGGCCAACTTGCCAGAGAAGCACAGCCCGCACAGGTTTTAAGCCTCATAATCTCCGATGTCATCGGTGACACCCTAGATGTCATTGCTTCCGGTCCCACTGTGCCCGACGCAAGTACCTTTCAAGACTGCCTCACTCTTTGCAAAAAATATACACTGGAAGGCAAAATACCTTCTACAGTTGCATGTTATCTCCAAGAAAATGCACATGTCCACAGTGCCGAAACGCCCAAAGCCGGTGATAATTTCTTTCAAAACGTGCGTAATGAACTCATCGCCACCAATGAAGAAGCTATCAATGCCATAGCCGAACACGCAGAAGACTGTGTCCATGACACAGCCCCCCAAGGTTTTGATGTCTTTGTTTTAGACGTCCCCATGCAAGGTGAAGCGAAAGAAGTGGCACTAACGCTCATCAGCCTTGCCAAGGAAATGCACGCTGGTCTTTGTGCGCATAACAAACCTCTCTGCTTGATTGCCGGCGGGGAAACCACCGTCAACGTACATGGCACCGGCACTGGGGGACGTAACCAAGAAATGGCACTCACCGCTGCCCTTGCTCTTGAAGATTGCCAAGGTATCTACGCCCTTTTTGCTGGCACTGATGGGAGCGACGGCCCCACCGACGCCGCTGGAGGTTTTGCTCATGCTCGCTCAGCGCATCTTATGCGCCAGCACTGTGAACCACAGAATATGCTTGATAACAATGATAGCTACACTGCCCTCACAGCTAGCGGCGATATCTTTATCACAGGCCCCACCCGCACCAATGTTATGGATATAGCTTTACTATTAGTGTATCCTAAAGACCTTGTTTAACTTGGTCACATTAAGTGACACTCGTGCTTTTTGCGACTCAAACTCCTACATATTTATTTAGCTTTTTAAAACACAAGAAGCTAAAACCAAAAGTTTTAGCTTCTAATACAAAATGAATAGCTTGCCACAAGAAAGTGACAAGCCACACAACAAAGCAAACCAAAATTAACTCTCGTCCCTTACCAACGCTTGCAATAAGCTTGTATCACATGGAACATGCAAGCAAGCATCATGCGTATTATTCAAAAAAATTAAACCATTATGGAGATGTATTTTAGGAAGAATACACATCAGAACATGTAAATCGTATTAAGAAATGCATCTTGCGTTCAACCTGCTAAAAACCCCATCTAAATTTCATCCCGACACCGATTTCTGTAGTGTCAGGTTTTTCATCTCCTTGGTAGGCTTTAGCTCCCCCCATAGGGATATATACCTCGGGTCCCATGCGCACTTCAAAATCATCTGACTTGAGCATTTCGCCATAAGCACCAATAACGTCATGTTTTTCTTTTTTTAAATTCTCGTCAATAATCAAAGACCTATCCATTGGGCCTTTCCATGTTGGGCCAAGCTGCGTAGCGTCACCCTTAATGGATCCACCTGCAATACTAATATCTTCCTTAGCATCTGTATCACCAGCATGCCCAGCTACTTCATCTGGCCCAACTTCTGGCGCAGTAGCTTTAGGCTGCTGTAATCCCTGTTCGGTACTTGAACGCAATAAATCATTACCGGAAGTGCCTTTTTCCCAAAACTCATCATTATTGGCACTACGCATGCCAGGAGATTTCCAACTGCCATGAGTTTGATCTTCATACGCACTACGAGACTGTAAACCACTAGCAGCATAACTTTCAAACACGCAAGCGGTACAGAGTAAAAACATTCCAAGCGTGCAAAACACATAAACACAGCATCTAAACAATGTAATCTCTCGAACTCTCATG
>CAYJHS010000017.1:7451-19491 GCA_964369815.1 uncultured Desulfovibrionaceae bacterium | reverse complement strand
TGAAAATGTGATCATTTTCATCCCAGCGAATGTGCAGGGGGCCACCGAGTAGGTGTATATTTACATCACGTTCGGTAAGGCCAAGGCGCGCGCATACTACACCCACAGCACAGGCACCTGTGCCACAAGCTTGTGTTTCGCCTGCGCCGCGTTCCCAAACGCGCATACGCACATTGTTTTTATCTAGAACTTCGATAAATTCTACATTGATGCGTTCTGGGAAAAGGGGATGGTTTTCTATGGCTGAGCCAATGGCTTCAATGGCAAAATCGTCGAGGTTTTCGCCTTGAATGACCACATGGGGGTTGCCCATGGACACACAAGAGCCCACATAGCTTTTGCCAAGGGCCTCTATGGTGATCTCTAGCGCAGTTTCGCCCTCATGCTTAACGGGAATACGCGCAGGCACCCATTCAGGTGTGCCCATATCCACTGTGGCGCCGGTAACTTTATCGCCATCCATAATAAGGGTGATGATTTTAATACCGGCTAAGGTTTCTACTGTGAGCTCAGGCTTGCTTACAAGGCCGTGTTCGTAGGCATATTTACCTACGCAGCGAATGGCATTGCCGCACATTTGCGATTCACTGCCATCGCTATTAAACATACGCATGCGCACATCTGCCACTTCGGAAGGAAGTATAAGCACAAGACCATCGGAACCAATGCCTTTGTGTCTGTCGCTGACCATTATGGCCATGGCGGCAGGGTCAGATACAGGGCTAATACGTGCATCCATATACACATAATCATTACCAATGCCGTGCATTTTAGTAAACTTCATGGACATCTCCTCAAACATTTTATACAAAAAGGTAGTTTTTTCTTATGGTTAGAAAATCCGTTTTTCCTTAATAAGCTTTGGAGTGTACTAAAAAATATTACAAAAAGCACATAAAAAATTGTAATTTATAATTGCTTGATATGATTATTTATTGTCTCTAATCCATGCGTTTAGAGGGTGTAAATCTTCTGACCAAGGCCATTTACCACCTGCAAAATATTTTCCGCGTCCGTAAAAAAGAGTGCCACAAGCTTCGGCGGCTATCATGTCGGTACTGGCATCGCCTACCATGAGTACCTCGGCTGGGTCGGCTTTAGCTTTGCGGATAATTTCTGCCAGTAGCGGCGTTTTAGAGGGCGGGGCGCCGCAAATTTCGGTGAAATATTTATCTAGGCCGCGCAATGGTAAAACGTAATCTAGCTCATGCTGAGAAGCGCCAGAGCATACATAGATGGGCATTTTTCCGGCCCAAGTTTCTAAGATTTCTTGCATGCCGGGCACCAGGGGGCAGGTTTTGATAAGGTCTAGGGTAAGCTCTTCAAAGCGGGTGTTCCAATCTTGCATTTGTGCATCTGTGATGCTTTTACCAAGAATTTCTTCAAAGAACCAAGCAAATTTGACTTTGCGATTTATGCCGCCGTGTAAGATGTGATAGAGTTTAAGGCGGTCGGCGGCTTCTTCGCCGTAAGGTAGAGCTAGCTCGTACATGGCTTGGGTTTTGATGTCCATGCTTTCAAGAATAACGCCATCGCAGTCGAGAACCAGTGTGGATATGGGCATAGTAATTCCTTTTTAAATAGTGAGAATATAAATGTTTTTAGTTGCATGCATTGTTAGCTTGTATAGCAATGCAAGGTAAAAAATAGCAAATACTAAGACAATTACTAAGACAATGGGCTCTAGTTTGGCTTGGTTATGTGCTTATTCCCCTTGTGTGGTGTGGTAGACGCGTGGAATCATATACATAAGCCCCACTTCTTCTTTTTGCGGAATATATTGCGTAGCCACAATAACACGCCCTAAATTCCATAAATAGCCTTGCCCTTGCTCGCCGGCGGCGGGTGTACCAAAGCGTTTTTCCACCATATTTTGTATGGCTTTGGCATGTTCTGGACTTTTGGCTGTATAGTCAATTTTTAAAAAGCCCATTTCTTGATGGCCTGGTGTGCCGTCAGAAGATTTTTCGGGCTTTGCGCCATAGCATACTGCCATTTGATGGGCGCCAGGTACGGTGCCTGTAAGATCGTAAACATCGCAAATAAAGGAAGTATCTTCGCGTATGGGTTTGACTTTAGAAACCGATAGGGCAGAGCGCATTTGCGCTCGCGTTAGACCTTTTTCGGCGGCAAAGTCAGCTCCAAAAAGTGTAACCTTAGGAAAGCCCTTGTCTTTAAAGGCTTCTTGGCTCAGAGCAAAGAGCTCTTCTTGTGCGCCCTTATGCCCTGCCATGGTGGCACCGTAGAGCAATAAAGTGGCGCGTTCTAAATTTTGCGGCACACCTTTACCAATGCGGTATAAATGCCCAAGGCGTGCACCGGCCTCTATATTTTGTCCGGCGGCGGCAAGGCTGTACCAAGCGGCGGCGGTGCTATCGTCTTGCACCACCCCTTGCCCGCGTTCATAAAGCACAGCTAGTAAGTACTGGGCATCGTGTTGTCCAAGTTCTGCGGCTTTTTGCAGCCATGTGGCAGCGGTGGCAAAATGCTGTCTGCCGCCGCGTCCTTGTGCCAGCATGCGACCTAGATGAAACATGCCGTTTTTATCACCACCATCGGCGGCTAAACGAAACCACATAACGGCTTCTTTGCTATTTAAGAGCACCCCTTGCCCTCTATCATATATAAGACCCATGGCTGTCATGGCGGCCACATGTCCCTCTTTGGCAAGGGCAGCCCAAATGTCTATGGCTTTTTTATAGTCACCTTGAGCGTGTGCTTTGGCGGCGGCTAAGTAGCTTTGTTCTTGGCGTAACTTTTCTTGCGCGGCGGCTAGCTGGCGCTGGCGCTCAGCCTCTTGTTCTTGGCGTAAAGCTTCTTGCTTACGTGCTGCTTCAATTTCTGCTGCTGTGGGCGCTTTAGGTTCTGCAGAATTGTTGGAATCGGCAGGCGTATCGGTTGTTGCAGGCAAGGGAGAAGCAGGTAAGTTACGCTCTTGTAATCTGCCAGCTTCTGGTACAGGGGCCACCGTGGGCGCCACAGAATTATAAATATCTAAACCTGGCTTGGTACCTGCGGGCAAGGGAGCTGAGCCTTGTGAAGCGGCAGGTGGGCTAAGATAGGGGGATGTGGCTTTAATACCTGAAGCTGTAGACGGCGCCACATAAGGCGTGGCAGGATTGGCAGAATTAGGGGCCAGATTAGAGGTAGGGCTAGGGGCTAATAGCGTAGAGGACGATGGCGAGGAGGGAGGCCCAAGGGTAGTTGAGGTTTCGCCAATACTTCCACGCACAGAGGAAGAGTAGGGAGCTTGTGTATTTTGCGCGCCATAGGCTTGTGTGCCTAGAGCCAGTGGGCTTTGTAGGCACAGTGCCATAAGCACAAGGGAAAATATTTTTTTCATGCTAACCTCTAAGCCATAGTAAAAACGGCTTTGTTATTGCAGTGTTTTTTTTGTGTATAGCCTGCTTTGTGAGAATTTGCAAAAGGGCAGGGTAGGCAGTTTTTTTGAATTTTATATAATGTTGCCTTGGCATAAAAGCTGAGTTTGCTAGCATAAGCTTTGAACAAAAAAAGTCTAAAGCCCAAAATATTGTTGATATTTTCATGTCTTTAAGCTAGTAGGCGCTACAAGGGTTTTTTATGAAAAAGTTACGCATCTATACAATCAGTTTGGGCTGTCCTAAAAATCGTGTGGATACCGAGCATCTGCTGGGGTCTTTGCGCATTCCTGTAGAGGCAACGCCGCATATGGGGCGGGCACATATGATTTTTGTTAATACCTGTGGCTTTATTTTACCAGCCATAGAAGAATCTGTTCGCACCTTGCTCGATATTATACATCATATATCTGGCCTAAAAAAGCGTCCGCTTTTGGTGGTGGCAGGCTGTCTGGTGAGCCGCTTTGGCACGCAAGATTTAGCTAAAGATTTACCTGAAGTAGATGTGTGGCTGCCCAATGCCACCATGGCAAGCTGGCCTTTAGAGGTGGCTAAAGCTTTGGGACTTGGCGAAAATAGTACTCAAGAGGGGCGCTTGCTTTCTACACCCAAGGCTTACGCTTGGCTTAAAGTTAGTGACGGCTGTCGCCATGCATGTTCTTTTTGTACTATCCCGTCTATTCGCGGTAAGCATCGCTCTGAGCCTGTGGAAAAACTTGTACGTGAGGCACAGACCTTGCTTGATCAAGGTGTGAAAGAGTTGGTATTTGTGGCGCAAGATGTAAGCTCGTGGGGTGAAGATTTACCAGCTTTGCATGATAAAGAGCAAAATTTACGTACCCTTATAGAGCAAATATTGCCCTTAAAAGGGTTACATTGGCTACGCCTTATGTATTTATATCCCTCAGGGCTTACGGATAACATGTTGGCCTTTTTGCGAGAAGCGAGCACCCAAGGCCCCTTGGTGCCGTATTTTGATATTCCCATGCAGCACGCTCACGAAGATATTTTGCAGCGCATGGGGCGCCCCTTTGCCAAAGATCCACGTAAGGTTGTGGATAGGGTGCGCAAGCATATTCCTGAGGCGGCGCTGCGCACGTCATTTATTGTGGGCTTTCCCGGTGAAGAAGACGAACACTTTGCCGCTTTACGTAATTTTATTATGGAAACACGTTTGCACCATGTGGGTATTTTTAGCTATGCCCCCGAAGATGGCACCAAGGCGGCCCTTATGCCAAATCAAGTGGATGAAGCCGTCAAAGTAGAGCGACGTGATCAGCTCATGGCTATTCAGTCTGAAATATCTGCCGAAATTTTAGAGCAAGAAGTGGGCAGTGATGCAGATGTACTGGTAGAAAGAGAGCATGAAGAATGGCCAGGCTTGCACGTGGGGCGGGTATGGTTTCAAGCGCCAGAAGTAGACGGCATGACCTATATTAGCGGCCCCGGTGTTGCAGCCGGTAAAATAGTTAAGGCCTCTATAGTTGAAAGCAGCGATTACGATTTGACAGCTTTAACATAGTATTTATATATACTTTATTCTTATCCCTTTTACAGAATTTGCAGGAAACATATATTTATGGCAAGTCAAGATATACAAGATAATCCCTTATATTCTTCAGAAAAGTCTTTTTGGTGGCGTCATTTTGAAGGTAGAGAAGAGCCTGAAATCGTTTTTAAAGATTTAAGCCTTTTAGACTATCTTGATGCTGCCGCACAAAAATTTGCGCAAAATAAAGCTATTATCTTTCAAAATTATACTCTTAACTATGCCGAACTTAAAGATAAGGCCGAAGCTTTTGCTGCGGCGCTGCGTTTAAAAGGTGTGCAAAATGGTGATAGAGTTGCCATAATGCTTCCTAATTTGCCGCAAACGATGATTGCCATTTGGGGTGTGCTTAAAGCTGGTGGCGTGGTGGTTATGACCAATCCCTTGTATATGGAAAAAGAATTGACGCACCATTTTCATGATGCAGATGCTCAGATTCTTATTACCATAGATTTGCTTTGGCCCAAGGTGGCAGCCTTGTATGATAAGCTAAATTTACGCTTAAGCATTGTGACGCGCGTGGCTGATGCTTTAGCTTTTCCCTTAAATTATATTCAACCTTTTAAGGCGAAAAGAGAGGGCAGTTTGCCCGAGGTGCCTTTTGATGGCAAAACTATAGTAACTTGGAAAGAATTTATATGTACTAAGGAGCGGTACGCTGCCAGCGTGGATGACCCGCGCACCACTACAGCCTTTTTGCAATATACCGGTGGTACCACAGGTGTATCTAAGGCGGCGATGCTAAGCCATTATAATTTAACGGCGCAAATGCAGCTGCTTAGTTATATTATCAATGCCCCTGAAAATTATAGCTATACATTTTTAGGTATTTTGCCTTTTTTCCATATTTTGGGCATGGCGGGCAATGTGCTTTTGCCATCTTTTTATGGGGCAGCCTCCATACCTGTGCCGCGCTATACGCCGGGGGATTTACTGCGCACCATAGATAAGTACAGACCAAATTTCTTTGTGGGTGCGCCATCGGTATATATGTCGCTGATGCAGCAAAAAGATTTACCCAAATACGATCTGTCGTGTATTGAATTGTGTATTTCTGGTTCTGCCCCTTTTCCCAAAGATGCCTTTGAAAAATTTCAAAAGCTTACAGGCGCGCGCGTTACCGAGGGGTTTGGCTTAACGGAATCCTCCCCATGTATTACAGCCAACCCTATTTTTGGCTTGCAAAAAATTGGTTCGGTGGGGGTTATGTTGCCCGGCACCGAGGTGCGCATTGTGGATAGTGAAGATGGCGTTACCTTGCTTGGCCCTTATGAGCATGGTGAAATTATTGCTCGTGGCCCGCAGATGATGCAAGGCTATTGGAATAAAGAAGAAGAAACCGCCTTTACTTTGCGCGATGGCTGGCTCTATACGGGCGATATAGGCTATTATGATGATGATGGGTATTTTTTCATTGCAGATAGAAAGAAAGATTTAGTTATTGTAGGTGGATATAATGTGTATCCCCGTGAAGTTGATGAAGTATTGTACGAGCACCCCGAGGTGCAAGAAGCGGTGGTTATTGGTATTCCGCATCGCACGCGCGGCGAAGTGCTTAAAGCCTTTGTGGTGCCGCGCCCCGGTACAGATTTAACCACGGCTACGCTCACAGCGCATTGTCGCAAAAAATTAGCAACATATAAAATACCTAAGTTTATTGAATTTTGCGAAGAATTGCCCAAGAGTTATGTGGGCAAGGTTTTACGCCGTGTTTTACGCGATATAGAAATGAAAAAGATGGATGCTTCTGGTGAATTGGCCGCCATTAATGCCCCCATGGAAGATTTTGTGGATGCAGCCATAGAGTCGCAGACTCATAAAGAAAAAGCGACGCAAATGCGTTTGCAGGCCGAAGAAATGATGGCTGAGGCTAAGAAAAAAGCTGAAGACATGATGGCTGAAGCCAAGAAAAAGGCCGAAGAAATGGTGGCTGAGGCCAAGAAAAAGGCTGAAGACCTTATGGAACAAGCTAAGGCTGCCAAAGAAAAATTTGCTGAAAAGCCCGAAGAGGGAAATAAAGAGTAAGCTTTAAGAGTTTTACCCTATATAAAAAAACTGCATTATGACGAGAGTAATTGTCATAATGCAGTTTTTTTATGGTATTATTTTTTAATAAACTTGCGTAGATAGCCTATGAGGGGCTCTATTAATTGCGGGCACACTTTCCAGGTAAGGGCTGCGTAGCAAAGGGTAAATGTGCACAAACTGCCCCCCAAGGCCAGCATATAAGGCCAAATAGAGGGTAAATGCGCCGTGCAACGTAAAATGCTTTCAGAGGTATACCAAGATACTATGCCGCTTATGAAGGATAAGAATAATCCAAAAAGCAATATGGTGCCTAAGCCTTTAAATGCTTGCAATCCTTGTTTTTTGTTCCAAATATACATGATGATGGCAATATAGGCCACAACCCCCCAAAAGCTTACAAGGGCTATGCCTATGGCCTCCCAGCGCAGGGCATAGTAAAATAGGGGTAGGGATACAATGGTAATAACAGTGCCGCACACTGCCGGTGTGAGGGTATCTCCCAAGGCATAAAAGGCGCGGCCTAGCACCATTTGTACGCCCCACAAGGGCACCATAAGCATCATAATTTGTAAAAGCGGCGCCGAAGCGAGGGTTTCTTTTTGTCCAAAATCTCCGCCTTCAAAAATAAAGCCCATACAGGGCACAGCGGCGGCTATCATCCACGCAGAAATGGGAATAAGCACAGCGGTGCTGGTGGTCATGGCTGTGCGCAGGGTTTCGTTAAAGGTAGTATATTCTTTTTTTGCCGCAAGGGTTGCCAAAAAAGGATAGGAAGCCACAGCTATGGCTTGGCCTATCATGCCCACCGGTACTTGCGACATGCGTCTGGCATAGCTTAAAAGAGATACAGACCCCTCACTAAGCATGGAACCAAAAATACGCATAAATTGTTCATTGAGCATGACCACCGATTGCCCCAGCATAAGGGGTAGAGCCATGAATAAAAAAGAACGCAAAAGTGGATGACGCAAATTTTCTTTTTGTAAAGGATATAAACGCAAACCAGTAGAGTGAATACAGTTTGCCTCTGTATGAGCTGCAGGGGTATCTTGCTTGCGCGTGGTGGCCCAATAAGGCAGGGCAAAGGCGCCTATGCCAGCCCCCAAGGTAACCCCTATACAAAAGCCCACCATGCCATCGGCTATGCCGAGGGCAGGCACGGCGAGGCCGCAAATTATAATGGCGCCATTATAGATGAGTGGTGTGAGCGCCGGCACAAAAAACTGTTTTCGTAAAAAGAGTAAGGCCGAAAAACAGGCGCCGCTTACAAAGAAAATTTGTGCCGGTAAGATGATGCGCAAAAATAAAGTGAGGCGCTGGCTTTGTTCTGGGCTAAAGCCTGGCGCCACCAGTTTTGCCAGCGGCGCTGCCCACAGCATTGCTATAATGGTGAGCGTGCTAACAGCTAACAATGCCCACCAAAAAACCGCCGAGAAAAAACGCCAGGCTTTATCTTCATCTTCATCAAAACAGCGTGAAAGCAGGGGCATTAATGTAATGGATACATAGCCCCCAGCCAAAAGATAATTGATAAAGTCCGGTACCACAAAGGCGGCAAAATACAAATCTGCCTCGCCTGAGGCGCCGTATTGCCAAGAGATGACCTTATCGCGCAATAGTCCCATAAAGCGAGAGAGTAAAATGCTAAGGCTCATGATCAAGGCCGCGAGACCCATATGTTGAATGCGTGTGGCAACGGACATATTTTCGCCTAACCTTTATGCAATGCGTCTTGTTTCCACTCACGCACAAGTTGGCGCAAGTCTTCTTTTTTGTCTGCGTCTACTTCTTTGTAACGCTCAGCGAAAACATGTATATGTGTAGCACCACGCGCGGCAAATATACCTTTAATACGGCACCAACGCGGTTCTAAAAGTTCCCACATATGGTCAAGCATGGCATTGGTGATGGTTTCCATAAAGGATTGATGGTTACGATAGGCAAACATATAGAGTTTAAAACTTTTAGACTCTACGCACTTGGTGTCGGGAATATATTCCATAACAATGGTGCCAAAATCAGGTTGCCCTGTAACGGGGCATAAAGAAGTGAACTCTGGATAGGCAATTTGAATAATATAATCGCGATCTGGGTAACAATTGGGAAAGGCCTCTAATTGTGTAAGGCCGGGGGCACCTTCTACGGCTGGCATTTTACCTGTGCCAAGGTTGCGTAAATGCGTGGTTTGATCTTGACTGTGAGACATGGGCTCTCCTTATGGGAATAATATAATAGTGTAGGCTTTTTGTACTGGTATTTGCTGAGGATGGCAAATGCTTTTGCAAAGCATGGGCGTGGGGGGGGTAGCTTTAGGCTAGATCTAGTGGATATGTATATATCTTAATGGTACGAGGTGTTTTTAGATGTTAACTATGTATAGGTAGGAAGCTTAGGCAAAAGTGTTTCCTAAAAAATCTTGCATACGCTTGCGCATGTCTTGCCCCAAGGCTTTGTGCCAAGGCGGCGGCGCATATATGGCTTCATTGCCAAAATACAAAGCACCGTGATGTAAAATAAAGGCTTCATCTTGCACAGCCTCACGCTGTGTATAACGCACATCATGAAATAAAGGAAAACCCGCATGAGCTGCATGGGCGCGAATTTGATGGCGTGCGCCTTTATAAATGGTGCACCCCATAAAAGCTACAGAAGGATTCCATATTTCTGGAAAAACAGAAAAATGCTGACGCAAGGCGGTGTACTCCATAGCTGTTAAAGAACCTAAAGGCATAAAGGCTGTTTGGCGTAATTGAAGGGCTTGTGTATCGAGCACTCGCGTGATTTTACGTTTATGGGTATCTAACGCAGCTCGCACAATGATGGGGCTTGGTGAAAGATCTCTTTGCTCGGGCAGATGCACTAAGGCGACATAGCGTTTTTGGCATTTTTTGGCATCTTCAAGGCTTTGCCAGCGCTCCACATCTTTAAGCTGCGACGCTGCCACCACAATGCCCGAAGTTTGGCAGTCTAAGCGATTACATAAATGTAGTGTCCCGTAGTG
The DNA here is from genome assembly GCA_964369815.1 of uncultured Desulfovibrionaceae bacterium. GTDB lineage: Bacteria > Desulfobacterota > Desulfovibrionia > Desulfovibrionales > Desulfovibrionaceae > CAYJAD01. Next base: position 9,533 of record CAYJHS010000017.1, on the reverse strand, counting down.
CGCGGCATGTTCTTGTAAGTAGGCCTCTAAAGAATAGCCCCCGCTAGCCAGATGCGTTGAGTGCAAACCGCAAGGTTTATGAAAAAAAAGCCAGCCGTCCTTTTCTGCTAAAAAACGTATTTGCGCTGTAATATCAGCGTAAGCTTTATGTATGCTTTCATGGTTAGGGACATGTGATGTTTCTTTTTGGGCCTGCTCTTGCACTGCAATAACATCCCCCTCACATAGGGTTTGCCCCGGCGCTGCTTTACGTCCATTAAGCGTAATGACATGCGTATGCCAAAGCTCTTTTCTTGCCCGTAAAGAAAGCTTAGGATACAGCCTTTGTAAGGCTTTATCCACGCGCTGGCCGACCTCATGTTCTTCTACGATCATTTGTAAAAGAGGCATGGGGGCCATATCCCTATGTGAGGGGGAATGTGTCATCTATTTTTCTCTATCTTTAAGCATTTTTACTGCGCAAAATTTACCGCACATGGCGCAAACTTCTTCGCTTTTATGGGGCTGACGGCGTTCTTCTACAGCTTTGGGGTCTAAGGCAGCAGCGGTCATGCCTTGCCAATCTAAATTGCGGCGTGCTGTGTTCATGGCTTCTTCGCGCGCTAAGGCGTGAGGCATGCCAAGGGCTACTTCGCCGGCATGAGCCGCTACGCGTGAGGCCATAACGCCGGCATGTACGTCGGCGGCATTGGGTAATGTTAAATGCTCTGCTGGGGTTAAATAACATAAAAAGTCTACCCCTGCGCGTACCGCGAGTGCGCCGCCTATGGCGCCTGCCATATGGTCGTAGCCAGCGGCAGCATCCACCACAAGGGGCCCTAAAACATAGAGCGGGGCGCCGTGGGTTAGCTTTTTAATGCCTGTAATTTGGCTTTCTACTTCATGTAAGGGTACGTGACCTGGGCCTTCAATCATAGCTTGCACGCCAAAGGCTCTGGCGCGTAGGGCAAGGCGGCCCAAGGTCATGACTTCTTCCCACTGTGCAGCGTCACCGGCATCACACCCAGCGCCTGGGCGCAAACCATCGCCTAAAGAAAGAGTAACATTATATTCACGAGCAATTTCTAATAATCTATCATAGTGCACCAAGAGGGGATTTTCGGCATCGTGCTCTAGCATCCAGCGAGCTAGCATGGCGCCGCCACGCGATACAATACCCATGACGCGACCATCGCCGTATTCGTCTTTGGGTAAGTCGCCCCATTCAGCGCCGCGTCTTGTAAGACCGCAGTGCACCGTCATATAATCTACCCCTTGGCGTGCTTGTTTGGCAATTTCATCAAAGAGCATATCTATAGTTAAATCTTTAATGCTTTTGTCATTATCAAGTAATTGTTGCCCCACGGCGTACATGGGCACGGTACCCACAGGTAAAGGGCAATTTTGTAGCATGGTTAAGCGCGCTGCGTCTAAGTCTCCAGAAATGGATAAATCCATTACCGTGTCGGCTCCTGCCTCAAGGGCAATGCGCAGTTTTTCAGCTTCGGTGGCAAGACAGTGTGACAAGGGAGAAGTGCCAAGGTTGGCATTAATTTTTACCCGAGCAGGCTGACCAATAAGAATGGGCTTTAAATTTGGGTGATTGGGGTTTGCAAGCAAAACCATGGTGCCTTGCTCTATGGCATCGCGAATGCTTGCTTCACTAAGCCCCTCTTCTTTGGCAAGCGCGGGAAGAAATTGCTGTGCCAAGGCGGCAAGGGCAGTATTTTTTTGAAAAATTGACATCTGACGTCCTTATAATAAAGAGTGAGATGCTCATAAGCCACGAAAGGAAATTCAGCTTCCCTACGGCAGCATAATCTGCATCAGGTTCAAAGGGTTAGGGACAATCCCAGTCTCAGCCTTAGCTTAAGCTAAAGCTCCCCTAGCAAAAAATCTTTTAGCATGAGCAAGGCAAGGTGTAAATGGGCAAAGGGGCTAAACAGCCTGCTTAAAATGATATAGGTTGTAAGCTGTAAAAGGCTTGTCTTAAAAGCTACACTGTAAAATTATTTAACTACCTTGCGATACAATCTACCCATGCGTGAAAAAAAGCGTCATTTTCTTTACGCTTCATGACGCTTTTTTACTTGTGCTTGGGGG
>CAYJHS010000017.1:0-7441 GCA_964369815.1 uncultured Desulfovibrionaceae bacterium | reverse complement strand
AAGTTTTTTTTGTATAAAAAAAAAAATTAGCCCTAGTGTTTAAGTGTGCATAAAAAGGGATTTATGGCGGGCACTACACAGTTTTACTTGATGTTTTGTCAAATATGCTCTATAAAACAGATAATAATATATTTTAGGATATGTCTTTTATTATGAAAGCTCCACGAAACAAAACTATTGATATGAATGTTGAAGAAGGTAAATCTTATCTTGAGCGTTGCATAAATGTAAATAAAAATATTACACTTGAAAAAGTTAAAAATACAACAATTTGCGGTGATACATTATCTGTTTTACCATTTCTTCCAAAAAACTGTGTAGATCTTTTAATTGTTGACCCACCTTATAATATGAATAAAGATTTTCATGGTAAATATTTCAAACGCTCTTCAGATGAAGATTATCTTGTTTATACAGAACAGTGGATAGAATATATTAAGCCTTTATTAAAGCAAAATGCCAGTATATATGTATGTTGCGACTGGCAGTCTAGTATTATTATTGGTGCTGTGTTAAAAAAGCATTTTTATTTGCAAAATAGAATTACTTGGCAACGTGAAAAGGGACGTGGCGCTCGACAAAATTGGAAAAATGCGATGGAAGATATTTGGTTTGCTACCCATGCAAAAGAATTTACTTTCAATGTTGATGCTGTAAAATTGCGCCGAAAAGTCATTGCGCCTTATAAAGTTAATGGTAAACCTAAAGGCTGGGAGGAAACTGTGCACGGTCGATTTAGGAATACCTTTCCTTCAAATTTTTGGGATGATATTTCTATACCGTATTGGTCAATGCCTGAAAATACTGCGCATCCCACTCAAAAGCCGGAGAAGCTTCTAGCTAAGCTCATTCTTGCCAGTTCACACGCAGGAGATGTCATCCTTGACCCGTTTTTAGGCTCTGGATCCACTTCCGTAGTGGCAAAAAAACTAGGCAGAAACTATATTGGCATAGAGCAAAATCCACAATATTGCGTGTGGGCAGAAAAACGCCTTGAAATGGTAAAGGATAATGGAAAAATTCAAGGTTATATTGATGGTGTTTTCTGGGAGAGAAATAGCCTACCTGTACAAAAGTGAATAAAAAATGAAATAATTGTGTTTTTATTCATTACGATTCGGAATTATAATATGATAAGGTGTTGTGTCATTAACTATGTAGGGCTTTATTATATTTAAAGCTTTTGTCACATACGATACTTTTACATGTAATGGTTAAAGTATAAGATGAACTTTATTTATGATGTATGAGGGTAATATGAGTAAACAGTATGTTTTGGCCTTAGATCAAGGCACCACTTCTTCTCGAGCCATTATCTTTGATCAAGCTGCCAATATAATTCAAGTAGAGCAAAAAGAGTTTACACAATATTATCCGCAGCCGGGTTGGGTAGAACATAGCCCCACTGAAATTTTTGCCACACAAAATCAAGTAGCACGAGCCTGTTTGAAGGCTACAGGGCTGAGTGGTAACGACCTTGCCGCCATTGGCATCACCAACCAACGTGAAACTACTGTAGTATGGGATAAAAACACCGGAGAGCCTGTATATAATGCCATTGTTTGGCAAGATCGGCGTACTGCTGCTTTTTGTGATGCGTTGCGTACTGAGGGTAAGGCAGATATTATTCGTCAAAAGACCGGCCTTGTGCTCGATGCCTATTTTTCCGGTACAAAAGTACGCTGGATTTTGGATAATGTTCCCGGCGCTCGTGCTAAAGCAGAAAACGGTGATTTGCGCTTTGGTACCATAGATACTTGGCTTATCTCTTGTTTTAGTAAGCATGCGGCCTTTGTCACTGATCCTTCCAATTCTAGGCGTACTTTACTTTTTAATATTCATACTGGTCAGGGGGATGAAGAACTTTTAGAGATTTTAGATGTGCCACGTTCAATGCTGCCTGAGGTGATGCCTTCATCTGGTGTCATGGCGCACAGTCATGCGGAATTTTTTGGAAAGGCTGTGCCCATTGCCGGTGTTGCTGGTGATCAACAGGCCGCAACCTATGGAAATGCTTTCATGAAAGAAGGTATGGCTAAAAATACCTATGGCACTGGATGTTTTTTGCTTATGAATACAGGAACTTCTGCCAAGGAAAGTCATAATAATATGCTGACTACGGTGGCTTGGCAAAATAATACTGGCTTGTACTATGCCCTTGAAGGAAGTGTTTTTGTAGGTGGAGCCGTAGTGCAATGGTTACGTGATGGCTTGCAAATTATTAAAGATTCTTCTGATATGGAAGGCCTTGCAGCGACGGTGCCGGACAATGGCGGCGTGTTTTTTGTGCCGGCTTTTGTGGGGCTTGGTGCACCTTATTGGGATCAATATGCCAGAGGTACCATGGTGGGCATAACTCGTGGAACCACAAGAGGGCATATTGCTAGAGCGGCTCTTGAAGCTATTGCGCTGCAAACTTTAGATATTATTCATGCTATGCAAAAAGATGCCGGTGTTCCATTGCATACTTTACGTGTGGATGGCGGAGCCAGTCGTAATAGCATGTTGATGCAATATCAAGCGGATTTAACCGGCGTTGTGGTAGAGCGGCCCACAGTAACAGAAACCACAGCTCTTGGTGCTGCCTATCTTGCGGGGCTTGCAGTGAGCTTTTGGGAAAGTGAAGAGGATATTGTGACACATTGGCAGTTAGATCGTCGTTTTGAACCAAAGATGTGTCAAGAACGGCGGCAGGAATTATTGTATCAGTGGCACCGTGCCATACAACGCTCACAAGCATGGATTGAAGAATAAAATATTTTGCAGTAATACCTCTTTATTACATACTTAAGGAAGAGTCATGAAAGAATATCAAGTGGTTATCATTGGCGGCGGTGCCACGGGTATTGGCATTTTAAGAGATTTAAGTATGCGAGGTATAAAGGCCTTATTGTTGGAACAAGGGGGGCTTGCACACGGAACCTCTTCTCGCTTTCATGGTCTTTTGCATAGCGGGGCACGCTATGTCATGGGGGATATGGAGTCTGCCCGTGAATGCATTGCTGAAAATGCACTTTTGCGTACTTTGGCAAAGCAATGTGTAGAAGAAACGGAAGGTTTTTTTGTACAAACACCCCATGATTCAGATGATTTTATACAACCATGGGTGAAGGCGTGTACAGAGGCAGGCATTGAAGCGACACCCCTTGATCCCCAAGAAGCAAAGCGTCTTGAGCCGCACCTTGCACCAGATATCAAAGCAGTGTATCGGGTGCCTGATGCTTGTATTGATGGTTTTCGTTTGGTATGGCACAACGCTGCTGCAGCACGACGTTATGGTAGTGATTTTTTAACATACCACGCAGTTGTTGGCATTGAAACACACAATGGCTCTGTACAAGGTGTGCATGTGCTCAATATGCGCACTCAAGAAAAATTTTTTGTGGCCTGTGCATATATTGTCAATGCCGCCGGTTCGTGGTGCGTTGAAATTGCGCATATGGCCGGGCTTGACGTGTCTGTTTCGCCCGATAGGGGCACGCTGATTGTGTTCAATTCTCGTTTTACATCACGAGTTGTCAACCGTTTACACAAAAGTGCCGATGGGGATATTTTTGTACCGCATGGGTCGGTGACTATCTTAGGTACTACCTCTAGCCCTGCTAAAAGTCCCAGTGATACACGTCCTACAAGTGAAGAAGTTCTTAGATTATTGGAACTTGGTAAGCCGCTTTTCCCGCAGATTGAAAACTATCGTATTTTGCGAGCTTTTGCCGGCACACGGCCTCTTTATACGCCTAATGGTGCCTCCGGCCGCTTAGCCAGTCGTAATTTTACTATTGTAGATCATAGCCAAGAGGGGCTTCAAGGTTTTGGGAGTATTTTTGGAGGGAAATTAACCACCTATCGGCTTATGGCTGAAAAAATGTCTGAGGTGGTGTGTCGCTATTTACAGGTGAAAAACCCTTGTCGTCCCGCCACAGACCCTCTTGGGGCAGAGCTGGACGCCCATGTGCGACCTAAAGCCAGAAACATTTTTCGGGGACAAAATGTACATCTTGTGGAAGATCGCCTTGGGGATTCTTTTGCGAGTATGACGGAAAAAATGAGTGCGGAAGGCATGACCCAAAATGACCTTTTATGTGAATGTGAAATGGTAAGTACCGCTGAAGTTGTCCATGTGGCGCAAGATACAGCCACGCACAGCCTGAGCGATATACGCTTGCGTACACGTCTTGGTATGGGCACGTGCCAAGGGATTTTTTGCTCCATTCGCACCATCGGAGCCCTGACAGAAAGAAATATTCCTCTGCGCTTACATCCTACTGAAAATTTACATTCTTTTTTGAATGAACGCTGGAAGGGCTTGCGCCCGGCACTTTGGGGCACACAGCTTAAAGAGCTAGAGCTTGGGCGAGCTATCTATGCTGCTACCTTAAACATTGATGGAGCCAGCCATGAACAGTCAGAATAAATCCGATGTTCTCGTGGTGGGCATGGGAATGGCCGGGCTTATGGCTGCTTATACCGCAGCGCAAAGGGGCAAGCGGGTTACCTTGCTTGCCACTGGTCTTGGGGCTTTGTCCATTGCCAGTGGCTGTGTTGATGTGCTTGGGTATTTGCCCAATACTGAGACCATGTCCCCACCCATTTCTATGGTACAAAGTCCTGTAACTGCTCTTGATTATTTGCCGCCCGAGCATCCTTATTCTATTATTGGCAAAGAATCGGTGATAAAAGCACTGGAATCCTTACAAGAATTGTTCACAGCGCAATGTGCCGATTGCATTACTCATGGACAAAATAATACCCTTGTACCAACCATTATTGGCACTTTGAAACCTACATTTTTTTACCCTGCAGCCAGTGACAGTTCCCCACTTTTCGTAGCTAAGCGTGTGTTAGTGGTAAGTGTGGATGCCATCCGTGACTGTCACCCGCAGCTTATTGCGCAACAATTACAAAATTATCCCGCCTTAAAAGATGTGCGCTTTAGCACAGTCTCATTATCTTCGCACTTTGGTGCAGCGCATCGGGCCGTAAGTGCTCTTGATGTAGCACGTTATGTTGATAGTCCTGAAGGTTTTGCTTGGCTGAGTAATAGCTTGGCGGTGGTAGCTAAGGATATAGACGCAATTTTACTGCCTCCTATTTTAGGAACAGGAAAGGAACAAGGTCAGGGTTCTGTATGGAAAAAATTACAAGATGTAGCTACTTGTCCTTTGGTAGAGATGGTTTCTTTACCGCCTGGTGTGGGCGGAAATAGACTTTTTTCTTTATTTATACGCACGCTTCGGGGGCTGCAAGATAAAGATGGACAAAAAAATGTGCGCATTATCGAAAATGCTACCATTATGGGTGCTGAAATAAGCCAAGGACGCTGCCTTGCACTTATTGCTCAAGCAGAAGGTGTAGCACATAGCTATGAAGCCGCTTCTTTTATTATTGCCTCGGGTGGTATTTTAGGCGGTGGCATTTATACAAAACCCGGTAAAGCTTATGAATCTATCTTGAATATAGATTTGGAAATGCCAGCAAAAGTTGAAGAATGGGCTAGTAATGATGCTTTTGGTAGCCATGCCTTTACGAAAATGGGCGTGCGTGTCAATGAACATTTGCAACCTGTGGATCGTCAGGGGAAGGTCTTAGTTGAAAATGTATACTTTGCCGGACGCACTTTAGGGGGCTATGATTTTGCCACTGAAAAAAGTGGTAATGGTGTAGCCGTGGCCACAGCTTGGCGTGCAGCGCAAAATGTGTGAGGACAGCATGAGTAGTCATATTAATCCTGATGCTTGTATCACGTGCACCACTTGTATAGTACATTGTCCTGTGGCACAGGCTACTTCTGAGTTTTTAGGCCCTCGAATGATTGGGCCAGCCTATGAGCGTTTTCGCCTTATGGGGATGCCTGAGGAAAAATCTTTACACTATTGCTCTAATTGCAAAAATTGTGATATTGCTTGTCCACATGCGGTGCCCATTTCTAGCATGAATATGAAAGCACGGGCAGCTTATGCCCAAAAGCACGGACAATCTCTGCGTGATTGGATGCTTGCTCATGGAGCCGATATTGCACGGTATTTACGATATATACCCGCTAATTTGCGCAACTTTGGTATGAAAAATCCACTTTCACGTTTGGTTTTACATGAAATTGGTATACATAAAAAAGCACCTTTGCCAAACTTTGCCACAAAGACCTTCCGAGCGCAGTTCCTTCAATATCAGCAAAAGGTGAGCCCAAAAACAACACAAAAAAGTGTTGTGTTTTTCCCAGGATGTTATGTGGATATGTATGATCCACAAACGGGTTTTGACGTGGTATGGGCTTTGAATATGGCAGGGTATATGGTGATTGTGCCGCAAAATGTACATTGCTGCGGCTTGCCTATGGTGGCCAATGGCTTTTGGAAAGACGCTGAAAAAAGCGCTCAGAAAAATACGCAAGCATTACTAGAGTGGCACAATGAAGGCGTACCAATTCTTACGGCTTGCTCATCGTGTTCTTTGATGTTCAATGGTGATATTCCACAATACTTTCCTGATATAGAAAGCAATTATGGTAAAATTACTCTTAAAGATGTACAGGAGTTTCTTTTAGAATGTATAGAAAGTGGTAAGCTTACAATACAGAAAAATCAAAAACACACTCCCATTGTTTATCATGCACCTTGTCATTTGCGTGCACAGGGCAAAGGCCTTTTGGGCTTTGAGCTCTTGCAAAGAGTGTATGGAAATACTGTGCAAAATGCTTATGCTGGCTGTTGTGGTATTTCTGGAAGTTACGGATTTAAAAAAGAAAAGTATGATATAAGTATGCAGGTAGGCAGTGAGTTGTTTCAAACCATTGTACACAGTGAAGCTCAATTATGCAGTAGCGAATGTGGAACATGCCGTTTGCAGATTTTGCATGGCACAAAACTACCGTGTTTGCATCCGATATCCTTACTAAAACAGGCTATATATACTGAATAAAGTGCACGAAGTAAGTTAAAGTTAGCTTTGTCTTAACTTGGAGAAGTTTACAATCTGGCTTTTCTTATTCTAGTGCATAGGTGATATCTTCTTTGAGTAATTTCTTAAAAGCCTCTGCATCCATGGGGGGTGAAAAGTAATACCCTTGTGCGATATGACACTCTAACTTTTTAAGCCATAGTACCTGCTCTAAGGTTTCCACCCCTTCAGAAACTATTTTCATATTTAAATCTTTGGCAAGATCAATGATTTTTTTGACAACGATTTTCCCTCTTTCGGAATCGTGGTTAAATTCTAAAAAAGAATTATCTAGTTTCAATACGTCTACATTGCTAACGCTTAAACGATTTAAGGATGATTCACCTGTGCCAAAATCATCCATGGCTATGTAAAAGCCATATTCTTTTAATTTATATAAGCTAAATATGACAGTATCCTCAAAGGTATTCAAGGCACTTTCTGTCAATTCAATTTCAATTTGTGATCGCAAAATATTATATATTTTAGTAAGAAATATAAGCTT
>CAYJHS010000016.1:8202-20030 GCA_964369815.1 uncultured Desulfovibrionaceae bacterium | reverse complement strand
AAACTTTTGTTCACAAAAGTTTCCCCCCAGAACATATATAATAATTACATATATCTTTATTCTATTTTAATTTCATCCCCACGGTCTTTTTCTGCTTCTTTTAAAAGCGCAACGATATTTTTGTGTTTCTTTTGTGTGGCAAGCATGAGCGGCGTACGGCCTTTTTTGTCTTTAAGAACAACATTTGCATTATGTTCCAATAAAAGCTTTACCGCTTCGGTATTGCCATGTAAAGCCGCACGGTGCAGAGCTGTTGAGCCAAGGGTATTTTGGGCATTGACGTCGACTTTGTTGGCAAGGGCAACCTTCATGGCGTCCACATGGTTATTATTGCTTGCATTGATAAGTATGGTATTGTTATATATATCTCTATGATAGGGGTCGGCGTCCTTTTGTATGAGCAATTGCATCATGACGGCATATCCGCCTTCTGCCGCTAGCATGAGTGCTGTGCGGGCAAAGGTCTTTTCCGCAAAATTAACTTGCGGTTTTTTGTCAAGAATAAGGCTCACAATTTCGGCATTACCACCCCGCACGGCGTGCATAAGCACCGTGTTGCCATCCTTATCCAGCGCATCAATATTGGGGCTATCTTTGGCATCATAGTTAATGATCAGCCGTGCTGCTTCTAAATGTCCTTCTTTAGCGGCATACATAAGGGGCGATAATTCATAGTAATTGTCATTGTTGTTGGCAGCGCCCTTATCAATAAAAAGCTTCACAATTTCAGGATTGCCATTTTGCGCCGCATAGCACAAAGGCACTAATCTCGTGTTATAATCTTTTATGGTGACGCTGGCATTGTGCGCCAGCAAAAGTCTGACGGCTTCGGCATGGCCAAATTCTGCCGCAATCATGAGGGGAGAGCGATTTTCTCCCTGCCCGTCAGATTGCCCCATGATGTCAATATCTACGTTTTCTTCCTTAAGCATTTCTTTTAGCTGTAGCACATCCCCCTTTTCTGCGGCGATGTGAATGGGATAAGGCCAAGAAAAAGCACTGTTTGGCATAAAAACACAAAGACATATAATACAAAGAAGGATTTTATTTTTCATAATGACATACCCTTATGATAAGTGAGCTTAATTGTCCGCATTCATGAGTATTTCAGCGGTATTTTTGTGCTTGTGAAAGAGCGCATAAGAAAGTGCTGTATTGCCTTGATTATCTTTGACGTGGGGATCTGCCCCGTTTGCCAGTAACACTTTTACACCGCCGGCATAACCCTCCTTGGCAGCGTGCATAAGGGCGGTTTTTCCTGTATTATCTTTGATATCTATTTTTGCTTTATATTTAAGGAGTAATACAAGGTTTTCTGCGGTTTCTTCGGGGTCATCAGGCCTATAGCCTAGCTGTGCATTGTACATTAAGACAGTCATGCCTTTATTATCTTGAATATTTACGTCTGCATTGGCCTTGAGTAAGGTATTATAAATACGCTCACTCCCCATGGAATGGGTAGCAAGCATGAGAGCACTTTTCCCCTCATTGTTTCTGGCATTGATATTCGCTTTATACTTTAATAAATGGCGCAGCACCTCGGCACGCTCTCTGCTAGATTCACTGTCGCCGCTAAAGTCATAGGATGCGGCAATAAGTGCTGTTTCGCCATCAACATCTCTAGCATTGATATCTCCACCAATATTATTTTTGAGCATAAAAAGGACGGCTTCCCCAGCACCATACATGGCGGCGGTGGTTAAGAATGTTCTTTCAGCGCTTTCGTGATGATATTGGTGTACTTTGTTGTCATAATAAAATTTAAAAAGCTCATATTTATCACGCCAAAGCAAGCCCAGCATATCTTCTGAGTCAATTGCGTCCATATGTTGCATGAGAAAACGTGCCGTGATGGGGTGATCATTTTCCACGGCATATTCTATGGCTGTTTTTCCTGCAGAGTCTTTTTCATTAGCATCGGCGCCATTGCGCACATATTCTTTGACAATACTCACTCTCCCTTGCTTTGCCGCTTCAAAAAAATCGAGAGCAAGGGCATTGTTTGCGTAAAAAATACATAAAAAAATAAGCAAAATACCGATGTTTCTAAGCATGTTGAATCTCCTTAGAAGTCTATGCGCACCATAACATTACCACTATGTACTGTTTGCTTCACGCCATAATTCCCTTCATAGTTTAAGCTTATACTAAAGTTATTATTACTATAGGTCAAGCTAGCTTGCGCAAGCCATGTGGTCATATCCTCCGTGGAGGTGGTAGTATAGCTATTTCCAAGGGTGGTGAATTGCGTTTTTATGTCAGTACCGCTTAGATTTTGACGCAGGCCAAGGCCGGCGGTGAAAGCCACGTGCGCATCATCTTCCAAAGCCCACTCACTGCGCCAAGTGAGGTTGAGGGTGCCATATAGGGCATTATAATAATTGTCGTCATAGGACATGTTATACAGCTCACGCAGGCTTGCATTGGCATTGTCCCAGTGAATATCATAACTTGGGGTATACAGGCTTAAATAGCTAAAACCCACTTGCGGTGTAAGGCTGTGCCCAGACGCAAATTCTATGCTGTAGCCGCTTTGTATGGCCGCATAGAAGGCACTACCATGGACGCTGTTGTTGGCATGGAGCGCTGCCCCTTGGTATAGGTCATAATCATTGCTTGTTTGGTTAAAAGCACCGCTCACTTGGGCACTTATATACCACTCTGGCATAAAATTATATACCGCGTGCACACCAAAAGCTATGGAGGTGCTCTTGCTGTTCATGTCCATAATGTCAGCACTTAAGTGTGCAAGGCTCAAGTCCACATGCGCTCCCACGGCAAAGGCCTCGTTGACACGATATTGCGCACCGGCGGTCATGCCCACACTATTGCCGTCATAGGGCGTGGAAGAATTTTGCACAAAGCTCACATAGGGAGTAAAAAAGGCTTGCCATTGTCCTTGAGCGGAAGAAGAACCGCCAGACATGCCGTCCTGTGTGGGGTGTTGCCTAGCTTGCGCTCTATGTAAAGCTTTAGCCACATTGTCCATTTGCCTGTGCATGATGCCGGTCATTTGCATGATAGAAGTATTGCCCGGCGTGGTATTTTTATTGATATTTTCCTGAATGTGCACGGTGGCAGTCTTTGGATCAGTACCGCTGAGCACGGCCTGCAAAAAGGGCACGTCCGTCGTGGCATAGGCAATATTTCCGCTTATGTCATTGGCAGCGCCTTGTACACCGTCTACCACCACCGTATCTTTTATGGCGTAAGAGGTATTAAGCTCAATGCCTAGGGCTGTTACTTGTGGGCGTACAATGAGTGTGGTATGAGCAAAATTCACAACACTGCCTACGCTTGCCCCAAAGACAGCATCATTCACTGCCCAAGGGCGTAGAGTGGTCGCCCACACATCCACATTATAATTGTTATTGCCATAGGCTTCAAAAGCCATTCCGCCTAAAGCCAAATTTGCTGAAGCCGTAATAACACCAGTATTATACAATCTGTGCGCCTCACCTGCCGCAGGAGTACCTTGCACGTACATACCAAAAGCTTCACTGTTAAGGCCGTGAGCGGTGGCGAGAAGCGTACCGGTATTGACCAAATAATGTTGCCCATGGACTGTATAGGCTCGCAGGGCATGGGCGTGAGAGTCTGTGTTGTGGGAAGTGACGCTCACTGTGCCGCTATTTATGAGGATATGATTACCAGTGCCGGTGTTGCCTAAATTGTCGGCAAGCATACCATGGGCAGGGGCGTCGGTGGCACCCGCCAAAGCAATGTTAGTGGCAGAAATATAGCCTGTATTTATAAGGGTTTGATTGCCACCGTCACTGGCGGCAGCACGTATGCCATAGGCGCGGCTTAAATCGCCCGTGGCAAAGGAAATAATGTTACCACTATTCGTAATAGAGTGACTGCCGGTAGCATCAGAGTTTACATCAATACCATAAGCACGGCTAATATTACCTATGGCTGTGGCATAAATATCACCGCTGGTGCTGACAGTATGGTTGCCGTCATTTTTTACAAAGACATTGATACCATTGGCATAGGTGGCGTGAGTGTTGCCAGTCAGGGCTGCGTCCACCACAGCAATGATAGTGCCACTGTTGTGTAATGTGTGGCTACCGGTATTATTGGTGGCGGCGTCCATGCCATTGGCATTGCTGTCAGAGCCATAGGCCGTAGCCACGATGGTACCGCTATTGTAAAGCTTATGATTGCCGTCATTGGCGCTATAGGCGTTCATGCCGTAGTTGTGACTGCCATAGCCGCGAGAGACGGCTTCTATATATCCTGTATTATTAATGTAATGACTTCCATTATGTCCGGCATAGGCTTCAATGGCATAGGCAGGGCTGACGCTTCCTGTGGTGGAGACATAGAGCTTTCCGTCATTAAAAATGCTATGGGCGCCGTCGTGGCTTGCACGAGCTTGCATGCCATAGGCATGGGCGTCGTTTGCACCGTTACTACTGCTGTAGATGCTGCCCTCGTTGGTCAGAAGGTGGCTACCATTGTCGGTATAGGCAAGCATGCCATAGGAGGAGAGGGCAGTTGCTGGCAAGTTGATGGTGCCGGCATTGAAAAAAGTAAAATTCGTGGCATTTTCAAAGCCATACATGCCCACATTGCCGTGAGTGCCGCCCCTTGAGCTAGGATTAAGGTAGACTTCGCCAGGGGTGATGGTGCCATAATTTTTAAGCACAGGGTCAAGCGCCGTGGCCTGCATGGAGGGTACATCGCTTTGTGGGGGAATGGCGGCTGCCTTGGCTGAGGTAAAGGTTACTAGAAGCGCAAAAGTTGTAAAGGCGAGAAGTAGATACACTTTGAGTAACTTTGTTTTGCTATTTTTACGTGTTATTTGAAAAAATTCCGTGCATGTTCTTTCCATATTTTTCTCCATGTTTTTTATAAATTGCAGTTATTGTTTTAACTTTGAAAAAATACATAATATTTAGCATTCGCTAGTCTATAAGGATACTGCAAAAATGCTGGCGTCAATTTCATCGACACCAATTGCATTTTTGCAGTATCCTTATAAGCAGCTGTATTTGCATTTTAAATTGCAATCTTTGTAGCGTGCAATAGTAAGCTTGTGCTGGTATTGCATAAAAATACAATTGGCATCGATGTAATTGATGCCAGTATTTTTATGTAATGCCAGCACAGGCGTGTGCAAGCATAGATAAAAAAATATTCCTTTGATGCTGTGTGAAGATAATAACCACTTCATGTATAATGTTAATAGTTATAGTGTTTTACTCACAAATATCTTGTGCAATGCGCCGCACAGTGGGCTTGGCATGGGCATAAAATTGCTTAAAACCAGCACACAGATAATTGATGCTTTGCCCTTGTGAGCCAGTCTTTACAAAGCGGTGCCTTGGGCATTGTCCCCAGCAGAGGGTGCCATGCGGACAGTGCAAACAGTCGTCGGCAAGATCCTTATGTTTTTTGAAGGCAAAGCTTTGTTGCCGTGACGAAAAAACTAAGTGTGCCAGATCTTTTTTATGTATATTGCCGAGATAAAATTCACTATTTACATAATGGTCACAGCTATACACCGATCCATCATGTTCTAGAGCAACGCCTTTACCGCAGAGCTGACCAGTGGTACACAGTTGTGCTGGCAGGCCCATGGTTTGTGCTACTGCAGTTTCAAACCAGTTGACCAGCACTTTGCCAAGGTCACGTTTTGCCCACACATCAAAAATAGTACATAAAAAACTCCCCCAATCTTCGGGTAAAACCGACCAATCTGTGACAAAATTTTGGGTGCGTCCCACAAGGGGGAGGATACTTTTTTTCCAGTGATGGGGTGCGGTTTCTGTAAAACCATTTGGCTCCACGCAAGGATTAAATTGCACATAGGTAGAACCTAGTTCTTGTGTTAAGAAGTTATATACTTCCAGTGGTTTGAGTGCATTATGCCGATTCACGGTGGTAAGAGTGGTGAAGGGGACGTTGTGTTTTTGAAGAAAATTGAAGCCCTGCATAAGGCGGGCGAAAGAACCTTCACCTTTTTTATCGTAGCGATAGCGATTATGCTCCTCTTCTGGGCCATCTACCGATAGTCCTACTAAAAAGTTGTTTTCCTTTAAGAAAACCGCCCAGTGATCGTTGAGCAAAGTGCCGTTGGTTTGTAGGGTGTTGGCAATGACCTTGCCCTGTGTGTTGTGCTTGTGTTGTAATTGTATGGCCTTTTCAAAAAAGTCTACGCCCAGTAAGGTGGGTTCTCCGCCTTGCCAAGAAAAGACTACTTGGTCATGCTCATTGCTGGTAATGTATTGTTCTATAAAGCGTTCTAAGGTGGCGTCATCCATGACGGAGCTAGCACCTTCGTGCTTTTGGTCATGCCCCAAGAGTTCTGTTTTGTGTAAGTAATAGCAATAGGTACAGTCTAAATTGCACAAGGCACCCAGTGGCTTAATCATCACATGGTAGCGGTGCCTGTTGTCTGGCTTATCAAGAAAAATCTGCTTGTCTGTCATAGTATTTGCCAGAAAAAACCCCGCACCTTTAAAGTACGGGGTTTTTAGTAAAATGTTAATTAGTTAAGCTTTTTGTCAGCTTATCAATAGCTTGGTCAATGGTGAAAGAAGCCGCCCTGTGACGTGGTGGATATTTCACATAGGTTTTTAAATGTCTTTCGGCCACTTCATTGGCAAGGAACATGGTGAATTCATGATCGATAGCCCAGTCATAATAGGTGTTTGAAGTGACATCTGCTCGCTCATAAGGGTCAAGGCGCAAGTTGAACAGCTTTGGCATGCGCAAAACCACAAAGGGCTCTGCCCAAATTCCCAAGGTGCCTTGCAAGCGCTGCTCCATGAAAACATGCTTAAAGTTATCCACACGCAAAGCCACTAAGTCTCCGTCATCATTAAAGTAGAAGAAGTGACGACGTGGGTTTTCTTTTACCTTGCCGGTAAGATATGGCAAAATATTGTAACCATCTAGGTGTACTTTATAGGTTTTTTTGCCAATTTTATAACCGTCGAGCAACTGTTCTTTAATCTTATCATCACCGGCGGCGGCAAGAAGCGTTGGGAACCAGTCAAGGGAGGAAACAATGCTATTGTCCACGGTGTCAGCTGGGATGTGCCCAGGCCAGCGAATAATAGCAGGGGCACGGAAGGCGCCTTCCCAGTTCGTATTCTTCTCACTGCGGAAGGGGGTCATGCCGCCATCAGGCCATGTATTCATATGCGGACCATTATCCGTGGTGTAAATAACGATGGTGTCTTTATCCAGTCCCATGGCTTTAAGTTTATCCAAAACAGCGCCGACATTCTTGTCATGGTCAATCATGGTGTCGGTGTACTGGCTCATAAAGCGGCCACTTTGCCCAATACTTTCGGGCTTGGTGTGGGTTCTAAAGTGCATATGTGTAAAGTTTAGCCACATGAAGAAAGGCTCTTTAGAGTCTTTTTGCTTGCCGATATAGTCCACTGCTCTTTGGGCAATGTCATCGTCAATGGTTTCCATGCGCTTTCTGGTGAGCGGGCCGGTATCAACAATTTTGCCACCAGCAAAGGAATGAATAACGCCGCGTGGGCCAAACATTTTCTTAAAGCGTGGATCTTTTGGGTAATCAGGATGCTCTGGATCTTCTTCAGCATTTAAGTGATACAAATTGCCGTAAAACTCATCAAAACCATGGTTGGTAGGCAAAAATTCATCACGGTCGCCCAAGTGGTTCTTACCAAGTTGAATGGTTTTGTAACCTTGCGCTTTTAAGGCTTCGGCAATGGTTACATCTTCAGCTTGCAGGCCAAGAGGTGCACCAGGCATGCCCACCTTGCTTAAACCGGTACGGAAAGGTGTTTGACCGGTAATAAAGGCAGAACGACCGGCTGTGGAGCTTTGCTCGGCATAATAGTCGGTAAACATGGTGCCTTCTTTGGCAAGCTTGTCAATGTTTGGGGTTTTATAGCCCATAAGGCCACGAGAGTAGGCCGAAACATTGGTAATGCCAATGTCATCGCCAAAAATTACTAAAATATTAGGCTTTTTCTTTTCAGATTGTGCGTTTGCAGCCAAGGCATCGTCAGCCATAAAGGGTATGGCAGTGGCACATAGGGCAGTGCAGAAGGGGACAGCGAGCGTATTCACGGTTTTATGAATACCCTGCAGCCATGAACTTCTTTTCATTTGAACCTCCAACATGTTATAGGGTTACATAGAGACAGAAATGACCACTTAGAGACTATTTAGAAAAGCAAAAAAAAGCAAGTAAAAAGTAAGTGCTTTCTTGTTTCTTGTGTCGTGTTGTTGTTGTAGTTTTAAACTTTTGGGATGGCTCCTAGACGCATGATATCATTAAGTGGTGCCCCCGTCTATACTTAAAAACCTTTAGCAGATTTTTTTGGCGTGGCTCTTCCTAGGAGATATAGGTATTAGAATTAATGTAATGTACACAGGGTAACAGGCTGTTGAAAAACAGCAATCTGCATCGTCAGCGTAAAAAATCCAAACTGCTTATGTATGTCTAATACACTGCGCATCTTGACTTTTTTCGATTCCTTGCATCTCACTATTTTTGAACAGCCTGCCTAAAATTGATTTTTGCAACAGGCTGGTAATATATACGTAATTTAATGAAAAAAGCCATTGTTCTTTGCGTTGTTGTCGTGTAGAGTGTCGCCTTCAAAAAGTGGTTTTACTATACTTAATTTAAGTAGAGGCAAGTAATGGATAATACATCATTTTTGGCAAGAAATCGCCAATGGTTTATTTTTTATATTATGTCACTGGCCAGTTTAGTTGCCACTTTTAACCAAGTTGGGCTTTCAAGTATTTCCGGTGAGGTGGCGCAAAGCCTTAATGCTAATGCTGCTAGTTTAGGGGCTTTGGTGGCAGCTTTTTCCTATTCCTATGCGGCCATGCAAGTACCGGTGGGGCTTTTAGTTGACACCTTGGGATCACGTAAAACCGTCACTGCGGCCTTGTGCATTGCCACTATTGGCACATTTATTTTTGCTTCGGCATCCAGTGTAAGTGCTGCAATTATAGGAAGAATATGTATAGGAATTGGCACATCAGCCCTGACTGTGCCGCTCTTGAAGCTTACGGCTATGTGGTTTCCTCCAAAATCCTTTGCGACGCTTACTGCTTTTGCCTTTGCTTTTTCTGCTTTAGGAACTTTAGTTGCCACATCCCCTATGGCTTTAGTAAGTCATAGTTTTGGTTGGCGAAATGTATTTTATGCTCTGGCTCTCATAACCTTTGTTATGGCTACTGTTATATACTTTACTGTACGAGATACAAAGGATGGTAAAGCCGTAGTTATAGAGAAAAAACAGTAATTTAGTCGGTTTAAGGTGATTTTTACCACTATTGTCTCCAATAAGGCTATGTGGCTGTTAGCAATATACTTTTTTTGTCAAGGGGGCATGTATTTTGCGCTTACTGGTTTATGGTCTGGGCAATTTTTAATACAAGGCATGGGGATGAGTTTAAAAGATGCCAGTATTGCTCTCACATTTCCGGCTAGCGCACTCTTGGCGTCTCCATTGTTTACATGGCTTGCAAACAAATTATCTTCGCAAAAATTACTTTTACTACTTTCTATACTTAGCGTCGTCTTTGCTCTTCCTTTTGCCTTGGGCTTTCCACAGCTTCCTCTTTATATTACTGCATGTTATTTGCTTATCTATGGCATGTTGACCATAGGTGGCGCAGCGGTAATCTTTGATGAGGCGGCAAAGCTTTTTCCCGTGGAGTATGCCGGTACAGTGTCTGGGTTTACTAATGTATTTCCAATACTTGGTGGAGCCGTTTGGCAGCAATGTTTAGGTGTTTTGGTAGAAAATAATATGCAAAGCGCCGAAAGTGCCTATGAGGCTTTTACTAAGGTCTTTATGCTATTACCTGCGGTGGCTGTTTTGAGTCTGGTTATGATTGTAATGTTTATATGGATGCAAAAAGGTCGTAAGGGTGTACGCTCATAGTGAGAGCTATATAAAAAATATGCAGTGGCATTCATGTGATAGTGCCACTGCATTGATAAGCTTTATTAAAAATTCAATATTTCGCCGATTTCTTTCAATAGAGTGTCAAGGCCATTGGCGTTGGCGGCGGAGATACAAATGGCCCTTGGGTGGGCATTTTGTAAGTATACCTTTTCTTCATCGTCCACAAGATCCCATTTATTTAGCACAAGAATGTGTGGAACTTCATTGAGTTGCATGTCAGTGAGAACTTCTTCCACTGAGGCTAGGTGCTGTTCAAGGGTGAGGTGCGAGGCATCCGCCACATGTAGGAGCACGTCCGCTGCTTCTAATTCTTCCAAGGTGGCTTGGAAGGCTTCTCTAAGTTCCTTGGGCAAGTTGCGAATAAAACCCACGGTGTCTGCCAGGATAACCTCTTTTTCTTCAGGAAAGCGCAAACGTCTTGTGGTGGGGTCAAGGGTGGCGAAGAGTTTATCTTCGGCAATGACTTCAGAGCGAGTGAGCGTGTTGAGCAAGGTAGACTTGCCAGCATTGGTATACCCCACAATTGCCACCAGCGGAATGCCCTGACGGGAGCGACGCCCACGGGTGAAGGCACGTTGCTTGCGCAGGTCATCAAGGTTTTTCTTGATTTTGGCAATGCGGTCACGCACTCGGCGCCGGTCAGTTTCAAGCTTTGTTTCGCCAGGCCCCCTTCCTCCAATGCCGCCCATGAGTCTGTCCATGGCACGATTTTTTCCTACAAGGCGGGGCTGGGTATATTTAAGCTGCGCCATTTCCACTTGTAGTTTTCCGGCGCTGGTTACGGCATGTTGCGCAAAAATATCCAGAATGAGCTGTGTGCGGTCAAGCACTTTACGTTCGGTAATGTCGGCAAGATTTTGTAATTGTGCCGGTGAAAGTTCTCCGTCAAAGACGAGTACCGAGGCATGGCTTTGCAGGGCTTGCACTTCCAGTTCGGCAATTTTTCCACGCCCCAAAATGGATTTAGGGTTAATTTTAGGCACTCGCTGAATCATGCGCCCCACCACGGTGAGTCCGGCGGTTTTAGCAAGATCAGCCAGTTCATCTAAGTGCCCCTCTTGTACAGGACGGGGAAGGGTGCCCACGGAAATGAGCAGGGCACGTGTGGTGGATTCTGCCTCCTTGGTGCCGTCAAGCTCTCGGCGCAACTCTTCCTCTAGTGCATCCACAAGGGTGAAATCCGCACTGGGTCTGTCCCAAGGCATGGGGTCATAGACTCGATAGGGCTTATTTTCCGGATTAGGAGGAAGCAGGTGAGCATATTGCCATTGCACAGGTTCCCCATGCGGGCTGACAGTGAGCACACAAACAGCATCAAGGCGCAAGAAGAGCATGTCCATAAGGTCCTCTTGCGACAGGAGTTCCGGCGTTAAATGGGTATGCAAAAGACGAGCTCCCCGCAGGCGTCCGGCGCCGCCACGTCCTCGTGACAGCTCAGGAATCAAAATGCCCTTGGTATCGCCTACCATAAGCACCTCCACCTTTCCTTTTCTGTCAATGAGCAGTCCAATTTGGCGCCCAATGGAGCGTGAAAGTGCGGCAAGCTCACGAGCTTGTTCAATGGTAAAGGCTTCATCCATGGGGAAGCGGCGGGTACTTAATCTATTGATGGCCTTAAGCTGGCTTTGCTTGAGACCTTCGGTGTTTCCATCAATGGCGGCGCTGGCTATGGCGGTGCTCCTTGGCAGGCTGTTGAGAAAACGCAATTTGCTGCATCAGACTCGTTTTTTGCTACGG
This sequence comes from uncultured Desulfovibrionaceae bacterium, assembly GCA_964369815.1. Lineage (GTDB taxonomy): Bacteria > Desulfobacterota > Desulfovibrionia > Desulfovibrionales > Desulfovibrionaceae > CAYJAD01. Next base: position 8,367 of record CAYJHS010000016.1, on the reverse strand, counting down.
TTGAGTACCAGAAGAGACCCCTCTTTCGCAAAAAACTGCGTCTTCCGCGCATTTTACATTTTTGAACAACCTGTATTCTTACGTTAAATAAGCATTTTTCAAAAAAATTAGGGACAGACGTTTTCAATAGGCTGTTAAGGGGTATTAGCGCAAATACGACGTAAT
>CAYJHS010000016.1:817-8139 GCA_964369815.1 uncultured Desulfovibrionaceae bacterium | reverse complement strand
GTGGCAAAGGAACGAGATGCCATAAGTTGGCGAAATCCTAAACTCACGCACATGGTATTCGTCTGCATTTCCTGCATGGCTTGTTTGTACCACTCGGTAGAGGGCAAGACTAAGACACTATGGTAATTCTTGGCAGCAGCACGAATCATGCAAGGCCCGCCAATGTCAATTTCTTCCACGGCTTCAAGGCGAGAGAGTTTTCGCTCTACGGCCCCGGCAAAGTCATACAAGTTTACGCACACGAAATCAAAGGGGACGATGTTGTACTCTTGCAAAGTTTGTAGATGTTCAGCTTTGTCCTTATCGGCAAGAATTGCGCCGTTAATTTTAGGATTAAGAGTTTTCACTCTGCCCCCTAAAATTTCAGGAAATCCAGTCAAGTCACTGACTTTAATGACCTTAAGTCCAGCCTTTTCTAAAAAGGTATAGGTACCACCGGTGGACACAAGCTCCACGCCGTTGTCAGCTAAAAAAGTAGCAAATTCAGCTAAATCACTTTTGTCTGTCACCGACAAAATGGCACGTTTGATAGGTAAAAGTTCCATAAGCTACCTCCAATGTTCAGACTGCCAGAAATATATAAAGAAAGCAAGCAAATTAAGCGGCTTGAAAATGGATTGAATTTTTTGTGAGTGCATATAACATAAAGAAAATATAGTCTTTTTTAGTTCTTTCTCTTTTTAGTAGCTTAGCGTATTTTAGAAAAACAAATTTCAGGAAAAATAAAAAGGAAAATATATGGAAATTAAATTACTTTCATGGAATGTCAATGGTTTACGTGCTGTTTCTTCTAAGGAAGACTGGCAGTGGTTTGCAAACAGCGATGCACAGATTATCGGCTTGCAAGAAACCAAGGCTGCACCTGAGCAATTGAAGGATGACTTAGTTCACCCAGAGGGTTGGCATACTTTGTGGGCGGCATCTACGGTAAAGAAAGGCTATTCGGGGGTAGCGGCCTTTAGTCGCATAGAGCCATTGTCTACGGGGGTGGAGCTGCCGCATGAAGCGTATCAAGGCGAAGGGCGTCTCGTGCATATGGAATTTCCGTGGTTTCACTTCTTTACGGTATATTTCCCCAATGGTGGTGCACAGGAGTTGAATAGCGATGGCAAACCCATACAGGGAAAATTTAAACGAGTACCATATAAAATGGGCTTTTTTGATGCTTTTTTGCAGTATGCGGAAGAATTACGCAAAACGAAGCCCATTGTTGTTTGCGGCGATTTTAATATTGCGCATACTGCTATGGACTTGGCACGACCAAAGCAAAATGAATATAACACAGGATATTTAGCGGAAGAGCGAGCATGGTTAGACACCTTTGTGTCTGCCGGTTATGTGGATACCTTCCGTGCGTGCCACGGCGCTACCGAAGGGGATTATTCATGGTGGTCGTATAAGGCTGGTGCTCGGCCTAAAAATGTGGGTTGGCGGTTAGATTATTTTTTTGTATCTGAGGAGCTGCGCCCTGCCATTAAGGACGCATGGATAGAAAGCCATATCTATGGTTCTGACCATTGTCCTGTGGGGTTATTACTTAAAGTATAGGCGTTTATGTGTGGTAGCTTTTTGACAGGCACACTCTTTGCAAAACGAAAAAATATGGCTTTATATGGCATAAAAAAACCCTTGAACGTCACAATGATTTGCTTAGCAGGAGAAAATTATGTCAATGGAAACTACTATTCCTTATCGCACAGTGAATAAAGATCGCATGGCTGCCTTTTCCGCTTTTCGTGCTGCTATGCCAAGTCATGCAGCTGATGTAAGCCCCGCACAGGGGGAGGCTATGGGTGGCACTGCCAGCACTTCGGCTGCTACAGTTTTACCAACAACGCCTGCCCCAAGAACGACACGCCTTGACGATGCGCAGGCTGATGGTATTTTGAGCGCCATGCAGCAAGAAAATAAAGATGAGCTATTACAAGCGCATACCGGTCTTGATGCCGACAGAGTAGCACGGCTTTTAAGCTTACTTGATTAGTAAAAAATACACTGGCAGACCTTGCAGTGCCGGTGTATTTTTTATTGTGCCATACTTTTTTAAGCTCTTTTGAGGAAAGTAAAAGTAGGTACAGAGAAAGGAGGGAAATAATGAACAGGGTAGAATATGCTGGTACCCCCACAAGCTTAAAAGAAAGTTTTGGTTTTGTATCATATTTAGCAGAGGAAATACTTGCGGTGGAACATATGAAGGTTATGAATGAAAAAGCTTTAGAACGGTCAGGACAGTGGAAGGCCATGGCCATTAGTATTTTTGGGATGTGTGCCTTACAATTTGCAGGATTGTTCTTTTTTTGCCACTACTTCCAGCTTTTTGTATAGGGTGATTGCTTATGAATATGGCGTATATAAATGAAGTTCAGCAAAGGCTTTTTGTCCCTTGCACAGATTTAGAAAGCCTGTGTAAGGATATACCTTCTGAAATTTTTGCGCCATGTGAGTATGCTAATAATAACGGCTATTATGGTATTGATGTGGCTTTAAAAGACTATGTTGGTTTACCGCATATGTATCCCCTTAAAGCTCATTATTCTCACGGTTCCATTGCCTTTGAAGGGTATATTTGGGTGAAGGATTATGACACTTTGCCGATGCTTTTTACATGGTCACCGGCGCATGAAAAAGTGTATAAGCAAGTGTGCAAAAAACCCATGTATTCTATTGGTCCCATTATTCACTATGCGCAAAATGCGTATACGGATGCAAAGATTTCCAGTGAAAGAGCGCGTCTTGGGCGTAATGCTTTATTTTTTCCTACGCATTCATCGCATCATGCGACTTCTCTATATCCTATAGAAAATACTTTAGAGCACTTAGAGGCACAGAAAAAAAATTTTGATACGCTTAGGGTGTCCATATATTGGAAGGATTTTTTGGATGCTAGGCACAAGCCTTATGTGGATGCGGGCTATGAATGTGTGAGCGCTGGGCATATATTTGACCCCTATTTTTTGCCTCGCCTAAAGGCTCTGCTTTCTGTAACGGATCATACTTTTGGCAATTCTTATGGTTCTAATATCTGTTATTCCATATATATGAAAATACCTCATACACACTGGCCACAAGAAATTACACGAGACCATAGCAAAGATCCGGCGCGTGTGGATCAATGGACGCGATTTGACCTTTGCAAAGAAATGTTGGAGAAATTTTTACAGAATTTCACGCAGTTTTCTTCAGAAATTAGCCCAATGCAATATAAAATGTGTAATCACTACTTTGGTTATGATTGCATACGGACTCGGGAAGAATTGTTGACCCTGTTACAAACTTCTGAAGAGTTGTTTTATGCTTTGATGCGTAGAAAAGGCTAACGTTGTGCGTTTTGCTACATTAAAACATATTTTTTTGTAGTGGCGTTCCTTTGGCAATATTTTGCCGAGCCACCTTCCCAAGTACCTCTTCTAAATATCGTGTATGCAAGCCATATCCAGGGCGAATGCTGCGTACATGCTCTGACGTAAACCTTTCTCCTGCCTGTATATCCTTGACCACAAAAAGCGAGCGGCGAAAGCACATGCTTTCTTTTTCCTTAGCTGTGGGACTATAATTGACACGCCCAAGGGCTTTTTCCACAAGGCGAATGTCTTGCACCATGCTTTGAAACTCTTGTGGTTCCATACTAAAAGCGCCATCGGGGCCACCGTCACTGCGGGCTAAGGTAAAATGTTTTTCGATGACACTGGCGCCAAGGGCAATGGCGGCAATGGCGCAGGCAGAGCCCATGGTGTGGTCAGAAAGTCCCACTTTGCACTGAAAAGCGTCGGCAAGATGCGTAATGGTGCGCAAGTGCATTTCTTCGGCGGGGGCTGGGTAGGAGGATGTGCACTTAAGAAGCGTCACATCGCTGGTTCCATGGTCACGCAGGGTGCGTACCGCTTCGTCAATTTCGCCAAGGGTGCTCATGCCTGTAGAGAGGATAATGGGCTTGCCAGTGGCGGCAACCTTTTTTAGAAGCGGAATGTCTACTAATTCAAAGGAGGCAATTTTATACTTGCTCATGCCGCATGCTTCCAAAAAATCCACCGCACTGGCATCAAAGGGGGTGGAGAAGCAGTCCATGCCAAGCTCTTGGGCGCACTGCATGAGCGGCACTGTCCATTCCCAAGGTGTAGAGGCTTCTTGGTATAAATCGTGTAAGGTGCGCCCCTCCCACAATGTGCCTTGGATTTTAAAATATTCATTATGACATACTATGGTGAGGGTGTCAGCGGTGTAGGTTTGCAATTTTATGGCATCAGCACCGGCCTTGGCAGCCGCACGGATGATGTCTTTTGCTCTTTCCAATGAACCATTATGATTGGCAGAAATTTCTGCAATAATGTACGTTTTTGTCATTGTATGTCCTTTGCATTTTTACATAAATCTGTGACAGCGGTTTCCCAACCTTTTTTGCGTAAAAGGTGCAGATAGGGGGATTTATCTTGCGCATAATGGTAAGAACCTTTCCCTATTTGCTTTTGGGCTTGGCATGTTTGCGTAAGGATAGCACGCATGTTATCTAAAAACAGCATTTCAATTTCTTGGCAAAGCGTATGGTAGGAGCTTTGTAAAGTTTCTGTATGTGGGTTAAAGGCAACAGTTTTTTGCACTAAAATATCCCCTGTGTCACAGCCTGCATCTATCATATGAATACTGACCCCTTTAGGCGTATCGTCTAGCCATGACCAAAGATTGGGGTCGGAACCTTTGTTCCATGGCAAGTAGGAAATATGTAAATTAATTAGCTTACCTGTAAAGTAGTCAATTTCTGGTTGTCGTATAATATGGCGATAGCGATAGGAAATGCCAAAGTCAAAGGCATGTTTTGCCAACAATGATACCGTGATGGGCTCTTCTGTGCGAAATACACGATGGCCGGCGTTTAAAAGAGCTTCTTCAATGCGTGTACAGGCTGGGCCTAATAATAAAATATACATTTATATTCCCTGTATAGCTTGAAAAATACGCTGCATACTTTGCCCATCAATGGGACAATGTTGCATGTTTTCTATGGTTTTTATGTAGGTGTTTTCATGGAAAAAAGCTTGCAATGTCCTTTCATTCAATGGCTGTGCAATATGTTGTTTTTGCAGACCGATAACAATATCATGCTGATTGTCCGCAATTTCTACTGTTAAAAAAGGTATGTTTAAGCAACACAATTCCCAGCAGGTGCTGCCACCGGCACTGATACACAGGTCTGTCTCTAAAAGTAAAGCAGGCATGTGCGTAACATTATACAACACTTCAACGTGTGCTGGACAATGTATGAGGCAGTTATGAATGCTTTCTTTAGGAACGGCGCCACCAAGGATGCGCAGAGTGCAGTGGCTTAATTCTTTTATCTGAAACAATGGGGCGATGCGTTGTAAATGTTTCAAATAATTCCCTCCGCCCAAGGAGAGTAAAATATTTTGTGGGTGTGAAGGGTAAGAGCGTTTTTGCGCATGGGTACGGGCAGTGATAAACTCTTGCCGTAACAGGGTATATTCCAAACCGAGGCATTTTTTCCCTATGTCACCGCCATATTTTAGGGAATGTGCGTCTATGTTTTGATTAAGTAAAATATCGCAAGAATATTCCGGTAAATGCGCATAGTCATCTATGACTAAAAGTTTGTGCCCAGCCGCACGCACGGCCTTTTGACACGCTAAGCTAAAGTGATAGCCATCAAGCACCACCCAAGAGTTTTGCGGTGCGGCGGCAAGGCTTTCCATAAGTATAGTGGGGTCTTCTTCCTTTGGTATTTCACCTAAAAGGGGAAAGTAGTCAATGCCTTCATGGGCGAGCCTTTTTTCTACCCACGAAACCTGTACTCGTCCCATGAGTGTACACGGAATGCGTAGTTTTTTTGCCCATTGTGCCAAGGCTATGCAGCGCATGACATGTCCGGTGCCCATATGCGGGCTTGCGTCGGCTCGAAGAAGAATGTGCATATGTTTTTATTCCATACTTAGTCGTGTTCTGTGGCGAGTTTTCCATAGAGAAGAATATCGTTAAATTTTCCATTTTTAAATTGCGCATCTTTGAGGCAACCTTCATAGCGAAAGCCTAATTTTAGCGCCAATTTTTGCATAGCACTATTGAGTGCACTTGTGCCTATGGAGACTCTATGCAGGTGCAGCTCACAAAATGCTCTGTGCAAGAGTAGCTTGGCGGCGGCAAAGCCAATGCCTTTGTTCCAATAGGCTTTTTCACCAATAAGAAATGCCATTTCGGCAGAACGATTGAGCATATGAATTTGTTGTAAAGAAATATTTCCTACATGTATATTATCTTTTTTATGATAAATAGCGTAGACTTCCTTACTTGTATCATGTTCAAGGGCAGCAATAAAGGCTATGGCTTTTTCTTGTGTATAGCCGCCATCATGAGAGTTATATTGGCATACTTCTTTGTCATTAAGCCATTGCACATAGTTGGACGCAAGTTCATCCATCGAGAGGCGTTTTAAGTAAATAAAAGAATTATCGGAGTTCATCTATATTTTCCCATACTTTATAAAAGGCATTTAAGACATCGTTTAAGTCTTCTTTTTGCATGCCAGGGCGCATGTACTCGTGCGTGACCAGTGAAGTATAATGTAAGTCTTCGCACACAGGGCAAAGACCTTGCGCATAGCTATAGCTTTGGGTGCTAGCACTCCAAGGGTAGTTTTTTGTGCCATAGGCTTGTTGTTTTTGAAACATAGGCGCAAGGTAGAGTGGTTTTACATATCCATAACCAAGCTTGATTCCTTCACTTTCTCGTAATTCCATGGGCATAAGCTCGGCCTTGACCGCTTCAATAAAGGTGTTGCGATGCAGACCGTTTGCCTTGCTCGCATTGTATAAGAATGGGTGCAAATAATAAGCGTGTGAGCAATGAGGTCGCACCTTTGCCGCTGTAAAGCAGGGAATTTGCTGTAATCCCTGCTGAAGGTAGGCAATGTTTGTGAGGCGTTGCTTTACCAAGGTTTCGAGTTTGCGTAAGTGTCCAGGAGCGACGGGGGCTTCAAGTTCTGTCATGCGTGAGTTAAAGCGCAGCATGTTGGTAAGATGCGTGTCCGCTTTAGCTTCTACTACGGCTTCTGCATGATTTCTGATAAGGCGCAATTTATTAGCAAGCTCATCGTCATTGGTTACAAGGATTCCACCTTCACCACAATGGATATGCTTGTGATAGTTTAAGGAATAAATACCAATATGCCCTAGGGTGCCGGCAAAATGTTCTTTATACTGCGCATAAGGCGCTTGGGCGCAGTCTTCAATGATATAGAGACAATGTTTTTTAGCGAGGGCATTTATTTCTTGATTATAGACTTGCCAAAAAATATCCACCACAAAGATACCTCGTGT
>CAYJHS010000016.1:0-807 GCA_964369815.1 uncultured Desulfovibrionaceae bacterium | reverse complement strand
TCAACGGAGGCTATAGCAAGGCAAAAAAATTCTGGCTCCACGTCGGCAAAGACCTGTATGGCGTTATAGATAAGCGGCGCTGTGGCGGAAGCGCTCATGGTATAGGGAGAAACGATAATTTCTTCCAAAGGCTCTGTGCCAATGGCTCCCACAGCGCAGTAAAGGGCTGAGGTGGCAGAGTTGACAGCAATGGCATGTTTTACTTGAAAATATTTTGCCCATTCTTGTTCCAGCGCTTGTACTTCGGGGCCACCAAAAAAATCATCATGCCAGCAACCAAGAAAACGTGAAAAAACATTACTGGAGAAAACATTTTTTACATTTTCAAGTTCTTCTTGCCCTATGGGCGTATACGCAGGAAAGTTTTTTGTCATTACTTTGCTGCCGCCATTGATCGCGAGTTTTGCCATAAAATTTCCTCAATAAAATCTATGATATTTTTGATGATACTTGTATTTACATGTAATGCGTACTGAAAGGTTTTTCCGTATAAAAGAATGGCATCTAATTCTTCGAAAAAAGCGCTTTTTGTGTTAATAAAGGGTAATTCACCTTTTTTTGTTAAAATAAAATGCTCTTTGCTTGCTACGTGCGGGTGATAGCTAATACAGGCTTTACCACGCAAAGCGGCTTCAATAAGAAACATGGATGATTGCGAAACCACCACATGTGCACTGGCAATCAGCGTGGCAGCAGGGCTGTGCTGATCTAAGCTTACCTTATGTCCGGCAAAGGGTGCATATTTTTCTCTATGTTCTCGAGGTTGCATGCGTATGACACATTCCATGTTCTTATCTTGTACATAGT
>CAYJHS010000015.1:0-20317 GCA_964369815.1 uncultured Desulfovibrionaceae bacterium | reverse complement strand
AGTTGTTCAACCGAGCCTGGAGTTAACGAAACTAAAGAAATTAAGGGCAATAATCCCAAAAAAGGTGGGAATAAGCCATAAAATTCTGCGAAAAATATAAGAAGACACTATTGCTTACCATATCCTGTGTTGGAGTTTTGCAAATCTTTTTCTGCTTTTTCGTCTATCCACCAAGAAAAGTAATCAATACCGTTGGCTGGCGGTACTGTGGTATGCGCAAATTTATTCCAATAGGCCACCCGTGCAGTGGCAGAATACCAACCGGCTATGACATAGTGTCCCCACAAGAGCACCCTGTCCAAGGCCTTGGTAAGGTTCATAAGCTCCGTACGGTCCTTGGCAGTAATAATGCGCTCAATAAGGGCGTCCACCACAGGAGATTTTATGCCGGAATAGTTACGAGAACCTCGTATGTCGGCCGCTTTACTGGTAAAATAATTACGCTGTTCATTGCCGGGATGGTTAGACTGAGGGATACGGCTTAAAAACATATCATAGTCAAAGTCCCGAATACGATTGACATATTGGGTTTGGTCAATCAAGGCTACGTTCATGGTTATGCCGATGCGTTTCAAATTTTCACGAAATGGGAGCACCACACGTTGTAAGGTGTTAGATACTAAAATAAGTGTAAATTCTAATTTTTCACCCTTGGCATTTTTCATTAGCCCGTCTTGCAATGTCCAGCCAGCTTCTTGTAAATCTTTAATAGATTGCACCATTTGTTCCCGAATATTCCCATCGGCCTTAGTCTTTGGCAGGATAAATTCCTTGTCAAAAATTTCTGGGGGCAACTGCTCTTTATAAGGCTCTAAAATGGCTTTTTCTGCTTCGGAAATGAGCCCTTGTGAGGCGAGTTCGCTATGGGTAAAATAGCTATTGGAGCGGGTATATTGATTATAAAACAGTGCTTTATTGGTCCACTCGAAGTCAAAAATACGGGCAATGGCCTCACGCACTTTTATATTACTAAATACCGGCTGACGGGTATTAAAGAAAAATCCATACATGCCTTGAGACCTGTTGGTATCAACTTCCTCTCTTTTAATGTGCCCTTTTTCCACGGCGTTGCCGGTATAAGCCGTAGCCCAAGACTTGTCTGTGGTTTCCACATAAATATCAAAGGCACCGGCTTTAAAAGCCTCTCTGGCTACGGTGCCGTCACGATAATACTCATAATGAATGGTATCAAAATTAAAGCGCCCTTTGTTGGCGGGCAAATCTTTTGCCCAATAGTCTTTCACTCGCTCGTAAACAATGAAATTTCCAGCATCAAAGCTTTTGATTTTATATGGGCCACTGCCCAAGGGCGGTGTTAAGTTTGGCTTAGAAAAATCTTTATCTTGCCAGTAATGTTTTGGTAATATGGGTAATTGTGCTAAAATGAGCGGTAATTCCTTATTGTTTTTTTCTTTAAAGGTAAAACGCACTTGCAAAGGGCTTAGCACTTCCACTTTATCCACCGAAGCATAGTATTGCTTGTAGGTAGGCGCACCCTTTTGAGTAAGTATATTAAAGCTAAAAGCCACATCTTCTGCGGTAATGGGCTTACCATCATGGAAACGTGCCTTAGGATTAATGTGAAAGGTTATATAGGAGCTGTCTTTTGCCACGGAAAACTTTTCAGCAATGGCTGCGTGGGTTTCAAAAAGTCTGCTATCAGGCATGTTTTCGCCCAGCGTATCATACAAAAAACCTAGCCCTGCTGCAGACAGTCCCCGAGGTATAAAGCTGTGCAAAGAGTCAAAGCTTCCACGTGCGTACAGACGCAAAGTGCCACCTTTTGGGGCGTCAGGATTTACATGCGGATAGTATTCTTTATTCCACTTGTAGTTTGATTTTCCGCCCATTGTTAAAATATCTGTGGTTATTTCCTCGGCTAGTCCCAAAGATCCCTGCAATAAAATCAGCATCCACAATGTCGCACCATACAAAATTTTCATTTTTATCTCTTTCTGCTATATATTAAAATGTTGTGTATACGCCTACCCAAAAAGACGTTCCTTCAGATTGGCCGCTTGGGTCAGAAGCCGCCACCCCAAGGTTGGCATTGAAAATATTGTACACATCAAGACTCACACCAAGAGTAAAGTCTTCTTCCTTCCATACGTCGTATTCAATACTAATGTCAGAAATAAGTCCGCCCTTGATGGTGCCTTCTCTATAGGCTTTAACAAAAACACCATCTCCTGTGAGCCACTCATTGCTTTCTTCTATATTACTTTGCGATGCGGAGCCGTGGGGGGTATCCTTATCGTAGCGCGAATCGAGCATCAATCCATAAGAGTCTGGCTTCCAACGGTTTAGCCAATTAATGCGCAGGCGATTGTCAAAAAATGAGGACTGAATATTTAATGTTAAGGTAAAGTTGGCATTAAAATCATCGGCGGGTAACTCATTTCTGGCCACAAGCTCCCCATTATAGTACGCTCCCCCGCCGTGATATGTAAAGCCATACCTGGAATCAATGCCGGCATCGGGCGCATATGCCCCATTAAAGGTTTTGGTGGCGGAGTAGGTGGCGCCAAAACCAACATAGTGGTTGCCCCACTTGCCAAGTTCAAATCTTCTACCAAGGGTCAAGGTCACGCCGTGGTACTGGCTATTACCCTTATTGGTAAGCTCATATAGGCTTTGATTATGGATTTTCCCATTATAAAGCACTGCAACTTGTCCTACTTCTTCACTAACAAGCTGATTTTTATGTTCTCTGTATGTAAAGTCTAAGGAGTAATCAATATCCCATACCTTGCCCAAAACACCCACGGTATATTCATCGGAGTAGGGGGTTTTTAGTCCAGAAATATCATAATCTCTGTCAGAACCAAGGCTGTATATGGTTTCTGTGCCGCCAACGGCGTCGGTATAGGTGACTACTTGTTCATTTTCAAAAGGTCTGTAGCGCTTAAAAGCATATTCACGCAGGGCAGAACCATAATATCTGATATAACCGGCCACAAAGCGCAACATTTTATTGTCAAAGATATCTACTTCCAGCTTTAAGCGTGGGGATATATCCACATTATTCGTAAGGCTATCCGTATCTATGCGAAAGCCGGGAGTGAGGGTAACTCTATCATATTTTAGTTCAAGCTGTGCATAAAAGGCTGCCGTTGTCATGGTATTATACTGTTTTGTTTCAGGATAATAGGCAAATGTGCTCAAGTTGGCATCTCGTCCTTGGTAGGTAATGCCCTCCACAAAAATATCTGTGGTAACGTCTTGGGCCCACATGCTTACACCAGTGACATTAATACTCACACCGGTATCCAGCTTCCACTTAAGCCAGCTTGTTTCAATGAGCGGTGTGGAATAATCAAAGGTGGTGGCAAACTCTGTTTTATCTACTGTTCTGCTACCATAGCCACCATGGCGTTCGCTGGTGGTGCGGTCTTGGCGTAAGAAGTTAGACGCAGCTTCTGTGCTAAAGCCTGAGCGCAAATAGGACATTTTAAAGTCAAAATTACCAATGTCGGTGTCATATTCGGCTTGGAAGGCGAGGCGCAAGGCTTCATTGGATAATGTCTGCTCAGAGTTAGGCCACTTTTCACGCCAGCGTAAGTCTTTATAGGGGGCATAGCTGGCATCAAGGCGCAAGGTCAAATCATCGGTGGGAGTTGCCACAAACTTGGCAAAGAAGTTCTGGCTGAGGCGATATTGATTTTTCTTGCTCACATTGCCGCTTTCATCTTCAAAGTCCAGCGGAATGAAGGATTGCGTATTGGTATAGCCAAGCAGTACGGACAGATTATCTGTGATGGGCCCTTCTGCGGTACCTGAAAATGAATAAATATCAAATTCCGGTTGGTTTGCTGCTGTTTCAGAGAAAGAGTCAGCCCCACGCACTTCATACCACGAAGAACTGGTCATCTTCCCCGACAGCTTAAAGTGCCACTTGTCTTTTTTGGGGTCGCGCAAGGTAGCATTAATTACCCCACCGGTGAAGTTGCCGTATTTTGCCGGCACGTTGTTGGTGTAAATGTCAATACGTTCAATGAGTTCCACATCATAAAAAATATCGGTATCACCGCCGCCGGTGGCAAGATAGTTTGGCCCTGCCACATGGTTACCGGTTTCTGAGCCTTCAAAGCCCGAAGGGTTAAAGGTGTTGCTCACATTTAAACCATCAATGCGGAAGTTATTTTCATAAGGCTTAGAGCCATAGATGGAAATGCGTGGTGGTGCAATTTCGCCGCCTTGGACGGAGCTTTGGTCAGCATTGCTAAATTGCACATTGGACATGGATTTCAAAGCACCGGTAATGGTGCCTGTGGCATTGGGGAGGGTACGCAGGGTTTCGCCACCTATACCATAAGTGCCGGAACCAATATCAAAGCCGTGTACCGTTACGGCAGCTAATTGATGCACATCGCCGCTGCCTCCAGTGCTTGTGCCGCCACCAAGTAAGGTGGGGGCAGAGTCGCCTTGGGTATTTCCGCTGGCAGCAGCGCCCAGTAGGGTCAGCTCTCCGCCTTGCTTTGCACCGCTTGCACTTTGTGCGTTTTGGCGAGCAGCTGTAGCTGTTTGGGCACCATCAGCGGAGGTGACTGTAGGCAAGAGACTGCCGGCATTGGTGCCCTTTTCGCTTGGAGCACCAAATTCATAACGCACAAAGCCAAAGACCATGTGATCAGTTTTATGCTCGGATATAAGGGTGTTATAGTTTACCCCTAAGGAAAAATCACCTTTTTTGGCTTCTAAACCAACGCCGCCGCTAAAGGAAAATTCATCCATGGTTCTTAAGTGCAAGTCCGTACCGCCCATGACACTGGGAATTGTCACGTTGGTTCTGGCATCAAGATCGCCGGAAGCCCACACCATCCCAAGGTTTACACGGGGCTTGAAGAGCCAGCCACTGTCGGTGGTAATTTCTTTGCTTAGACTGATGCCGGCAGGAATGGTCACAATACTTTGATTGGCCGCAGCCACATCATAGACTTTGCCATTGCTTTCTACGTCATACCTGCTGGTATTAAGGGCAGTATAGCGCACGCCCACGTAGGGAGCTATGTCTAAGTAGGGGGTTTTCCATAGATATTCAAGTCGCAAGCCCGCTGTCCATGCAGAACTATGTACAGAGCCTGTCAAGTCTGCCATGCTCATGCTTGCTGGCATTTTTTGTTGTAATTCGTTGTTAATAACGCTGTAGCCCACATCAAGCATCAAGGAGAAGTTATGTTTTTGCACGCCGCCATAGAGCGAAATGCCCCAAAAATCAAAGTCATTGCTAGTTTCGTTAAAGTCTCCAGAAGAAGTCGTTGCGCCGCCGCCCACATTAAAGGCCACCCCAAAGCGCATGAAGTTATCAAGAGTCACGTCGCCGCCAAGGGTCAAGCCGGCAAAGTCTGTAGTATAGCCTGTTTCAAAATTTCCGGCCTTAAATCCACTTGCTATGCTGGAGCTATAGAGCGGCATGGCCCAAAGGGCAAAGCCATGTTGCTTTTTGTCGATATCGGCAATAATGCCTTCTTCTTCCTTGGGGGCAGTTTTTGCTTTGTCCTCAATTTTTGTAGAAACAAGTTGTGAAGCCACAGGGTTAGCAAGAGAAGTGCGCTCCACAATACTCCCCACCATAGATTGCGATACATTGAAGGTCGTACTCGGTACAGCACCAATGGCAGCCAATTGTGCAGCCCCTTCTATGGTGGCGGCGGCAAGGGTCGTGTCGGTGGTGCCAATATATCTATCATCTACAGCACGAGAAATAAAACGCACGCCCATATTGGCATCGTCCACGGATAGTCCAAAGCCGCTGGCAATCACATTATCCACCAAGGTTGCCATTGTGGGGTCGAGTAAGGGGAAGTTTCCGGCAGCGCCAAGCTGTTTCATGTCCACCACAAAAACATCGTTGACATCATCATACCACGCATCATTAATGCCAATGAGGGCGCTGGTGGTACCAATATTATTTACGCTCCATCCGCCACCATCAACAGTGCCGCCATTACCGTCATCTAGTGCGTCGTTAATGGTTATATTGCCCACAATGCCAATGATGCCATTACGTCCATTTTCAATATAAAGCTTGGCACTGTCGGCTACGGCAAGCTTGCCAATTTCTCCAGCGGCACCTGTAACGAAGAGAGCAGCATCTTCTGCATCAAAATATCTACTGTCGCTGGATCTGGTTGATAATTCCAGCGCATCTACCAGCAAGAGTGAATTTTCCCCAAAGACCACAGTCCCACCGGTAAGGGCAGTGGGAGCACTTGTTAACGCGCCGTTGACCAGTACAGAGCCTTGGGCATAGGAAAGATTTTGTTGTGTCTTAATAAACATGGCGGCAGAGGTGGCATTTTCGCCCCAAGTGAGGCCGGAACGGGCAAAGGCTTCCTGTGCCCACGTATTATCGGCATCACCTACTACCACAAAGGAGTTTTGCCCCATGACAAGATTACCGTCTATGCCATTGGTAAAGCTTAAAATGGCACCAGAGGAGGCATTTTCAATGCTGGCATTATTTTGCCACGCTGGGTCAAAGTAGAGAGTTCCGCCTTGTAAGGTGGCAGCTTGTGCTGACAAAGTCCCACCTATGGTAGCCGTTGTCGTATCCCCCACGGTAATGAGAGCGCCGTCTTCCATAATCAAATTGTTGGCAAAATAGCTGGCGGTATTTTCAATGTGAAGCTTGCCGCTACTGCCAAGGCGCGTATCCTTATTGGCACTGAATGCAGCGCCGGATGTTACGGTCATGCTACCGTCGGTGATGGTGGTATTGCCTGATACGGTGACGTGGGTGTTTTGCGTTGTCACTGTGCCTGCGGCGGTAATATTTATATCACCATTGACCGTGGTTTGCGCTGCTGTAGCGCTATAATTAGAGCCAATTTGGATATGCCCGCCAGCCGCATGCAAGGTGACGCCATCACTGACCACGCCTTCAGCGCCTATGCCCGTGAGTGTTAAGGTAGAGCCATTGGTAACGGTGGCTATATCTACAGTGCCGTTGACAGTCACATGAGAGGCTGTGACACTGGTATTTAATGCATTTAATGTACCTGCGCCGATGCTTTGTTCCCCAAGGTTAATGCCAAGGTTGTTTTGTGTAATATCACTTAAAGAATCAATGCCGGTAATGGATGTATAACCCTCAAGAGTAAGGGAACCCCCACGTTTGCTTGGGTCGTTTTCAAAGACATTATCAAGAAGATTTGCAACTTCATTTTCATAATTAGTATAGTTTATTGTGCCGCTATAACCATAAAGGACGACACTGCTCCCCACCTCTGAACTAAAAACTTTGTTTACGCTACCTGAAGTGGCAAAATCATCTTTATTGGCTAAGACAGTACCACCAGCACCAAGCTCCACTGTGCCGGCGCCAGCATCAATGCCAAGATTGGTATGCCGTACATCCAGCACGCCATTGCCCACACTTAAGGAGGCGCCTGCGCCAATACTCACTTGGGCATTGGCAGTTAACGTACCGCCGTCAATGCTCAAAGCTCCGCCTGTGGTGTTGAGGGCTTTTTCTGTAGTCCATGCACCGCCGCTGACAATGACAGCGCCGCTACTCACGGACAAGGCGTTTTGTACAGTATGCGCACCAGTTCCACTGGCAAGCTCAAAAGTGCCTCCGGTCACAGTCATATCATTACCGCTGATGGTGCCTCCGGCGCTTGAAAGCGTGCCTTGCTGTATGGCAATATTACCGTTTGCAATGGTAATATCTTGTGCTTGCACTGTGCCTTCTGTAGTGAAGGCGCCCTTGCTGGCATCAAAGTCCAACGCACCTTGTATATGCAAGGTGCCGCCTGCCTGTATATCAAAGGTATCCTTACTGCTGCCAAGGTTTTCTGCCGAGAGAGTGACATTTCCGGCAAGGTACACGTCACCGGCAATGCTTATATCACTATTTTCAAAAGTATAGTTATCAGGAAGGATTAGATTGCCGCCGGTGCCCACATGCACACTGCTGTCTTTGGCATAAAATGCTGTGCTTTGTACAATGCCGCCCTGAATATCAAGGCTTGCAGTATCAAGCGTTATACCGCTTTCTCCGCTCACGCTCAAAGTACCGCCTTGCATGATAATGCCGCCACCATTGCTAAAGGTTGCACCGCTTTCGCCCGTAATATCCACGGTGCCTGCCCCCACATGTAACTGTGCTGCATCGGCGCTTATGTTATTAAGTACAGTGGTGCCGCTGCTTTCTAGGGTAGCTCCATCACTTATGGTGGCGCCTACTGCATTCATGTCTTCATTGTCTATATGCAAGGAGCCAAGGACAGTAAGTTTTGTGCCTGCGTTGGAAAGTTGAAGATTTTTTGTAAGTAGTGTGCCGTCAGTCTGCACTTGGAAGATGGCTCCACTTTCAAGGTTAACACCGCCAGCTATGGTAGCTTGTGTGCCTCTTACAAATACCTTGCTATCTGCTCCGCTGGCCATGATGTGCCCATCAAGGGTCGTCTGCGCCGGACTTGTGCCCGCAAGCCCAAGGTTGAGTGTGCCTGCTAAAACGTCAAGATTGCCTGTGCCAAAGGAGCCTGTGTCGTGTCCCGTTAAAGTGAGGACTGCACCAGTGCTGTTTACAGCGGCATCATTCACACCGTTAAAAGGTTCAATGCGTGCAAAGGTGGCATGAAAATCCTTACTAAGTGTGCCGGCTTTAATGGCAGTTTCTGGCTCATTTATATTGGTGGCAATGTCTGAGAGCGTAAAGAGGTTGGGGTCAAACGTAATGCCCAGAATGGACAAAGAAGCATTGCTGTCTAAGGTGATTTCGCTCAAAATTTCTTCCAGCAGGGCATTATACGCACCGGGAGAAAGTGCCACTTGTTGCCCAAAACCAAGCAATTCAATGGTAGAAGCATTGCTTGTAGTCATGCCCACCTGCACACCGCCGCTGGTGTTTTTTTCAAATTGCGCACCGGAAGCTGCGCTTAAATCTACCGAACCAAAGTCATTAAGATCTGCCCTTACAGAGCCGCCGCTAATGTCAATGCTAGAGCCGGCATTGGCTGTCAGTTGTCCATTTGCTTGCAGCGTGCCTGTTACTTCAAGTTTTGCATTTTGTAATGTAATATCGCCGTTAATGTCTAATAATGCACCGGAATGCACACGTAGTGTACCGTTTTGTACCGTAATTTGTGATGTTGTCTCCCACGTACCGGCGCTAACAGCAAGGGTACTGTTGGCGTGGGTAATATTCATGGAGGCATTAAGAACATATTCTGTAAGTCCGGTGCCAAGCTCTATGGAACCGCCGCTCAAGTTGATTGTTGACGCTTCAATAGCGCCTCCAAGCACTCGCAAGTTTCCGGAAGTAAAGTTTAATTCTGAAGCAGAGACACTTAGGGTGCTGGTTTCAACGATGCCACCAAAATGCAAAGTGCTAGATGTGCTTGAAGGGGGTGCGTTTAAAGATAGGATATCGTCCACAATAAACCTTGTCCCCGTACCCACAGCAATTTTTCCTGCTCCCGCAGTATCACTAAATACGTCGGCATTGGTGGTAAAATTGGACTCAATGTGCATGGTTGCGCCATTATTTAAATCGATGGAGCTGTTGTTTTCGAAAATTAAATCATTTTCTATGGTTACGCTACCACCGTCAACATGCAGTGTACTATTGTTTATGGAAAAATCTGTACTAGAGACGACACCGTTAGCCATAAGCTCTGCTTGCTTTGAAAGGCTGATACCATCCCCATGACTTGCAGTAAGAGAACCTTGCACATGAGCAATACCGCCATCCAAAACTATAGGGGCACTGGTGCTTACGGCACCAGTATTTTCAATATTCAATGTGGCGCCATTTGTAACAGTAATTGTGTCTTGTACGGTGGTGTGGGTATGTTCCACTTTCACCGTGCTTCCAGCTCCTGTGGCCGTTATTTTTCCGTTAAAAACAGTGTTTTCTGGGCTAAGATATGTGCCGTCATTGTATCCCAGCACAAGCTCTCCACCGCCGGAAACCGTCATACTTCCCGAAGAAAATACCCCCCCTGTCAACTGACTCAAACCCGTGAGAGTGAGTTTAGCTCCGGCCACAGACACCTGTGAATCTTCAATTTTACTACCAGGAGCGGTTTCATTGGCTAAAATACCACCAAAAATAGCCTCAGTAGCATGGGAAAAATTTCCGGCTAGGATGGTGCCTGTGGGATTTATGCGTGCACTTTCTGGAGCTGAGGCACTCATATCATTTAAGCTGGGGATAAGTAGAGTTACCCCTTCTACGTTAATATTTCTTACGGTGCTGCCAATACCAAAAATATCAGCAGAAAGTTCATTAATAAATGCTAGATATTGACTTTCAAAGAGTACTTGACTGCTGCCAAAACCCGTAAGAACTAAGGTTGTGGTGTTACTGCCCAATAAATTTGTGGCGATACTTGCTCCGGCATCGCTAAACTGTGCTCCTTCAGCTTGACTAAAGTCTACTGTCCCAAAGTCCGCAAGGCTTGCCGTTAAGGTACCGCCAGAAAGATTGGCTCCGCCGGTGCTGTCTATGCTTACGGAAACAGCGCTGGTATTTAAGCTACCCCCACTGACTATGAGATTACCGCTTTGTATTTGGATATCCCCGTGGGCAGTCCATGCGCCACTCGATACTGTGAGGCTTGCGCCGGTGCCATTGACAGTGACGGCAGAATTTAATTGGCTTGCGCTTGTCCCAGACAGCTCAAGTCTGCCGGCATTATTCACTTGTCGTATTTCACCACTGCTAATATCTTCTCTGGTGCTCGAAGTGATGGTAATACCGTTGGCGCTCATATCCCCGCGTGAAAGCAAAGTACCGCCGGCGATGGTTAAGGGACTACCGTTGACTATTATACTATCGGCAGAAACAGTACCTACTGTGTCAAAGGCATCTGCTCCGGCAGTGAGGGTTAAGGTATTGTCGATATTAAAGACCCCAGACTCTCCCACAGCAACTTTATTATATAGACTATATTCTTTGATATCTCCATCGTCGTAATACGTTTGCTTGTCAAAAATGGATATATCATAGCTTTTAGCATCAGAAATATTTAAATGGGAATCATAACTTCCCGTACCAACACGCACAAAGGCTTCATTACTCAGCGCTAAATCAGTGGTATTGAGTGTGCCGTACTCCACATTCACGTAAGCACCGTTGCTTAGGGAAATGCCGTCAGCACCAGTAATATGCACAATGCCCTCGGTGTGGCTATAGGCATCATCCCCCACACGCAGGCGTCCATTATTGGCAGATATAACCACCTTTTGTGCTGTTAAAGTACCGTGACTTACAAAGAAAGAACCGCCTGTGCCACTAAAATTAATCCCATCTTCTCCGGTAACATTCACAGTACCTGCATGGGCTGCATTGCGCACAGAACCCACCAGCAATGCCGGACGTTCTCCTATGCCGGTGATTTTTGTCACTTCTAAACCGCCATTGCCCACATAGATTTGCCCGTCACTCATGGAAAGGCCGCCGGCACCAGTGATATTCAATGAACCATAACCTGAGCCGTCGTTACCATAGGCGCCTACATATACAGTCGGCGTGGCGCTAATGTTGCTTCCGCCGCTATTATAGTTGATGGCCAGAGTGTCAGTGGTGATACTGCCACCGTCATTAATATACAAACGTGCGGACTCCTCCACAATAATTCCATCATCTATGTCCACGTGGGTATATTGCACAATGCCGGAGGTATATAAAGGATTACCAGCGCCAAATTGATGAGCACCTGAAAGCCTCAGTTGTCCATTA
This sequence comes from uncultured Desulfovibrionaceae bacterium, assembly GCA_964369815.1. GTDB lineage: Bacteria > Desulfobacterota > Desulfovibrionia > Desulfovibrionales > Desulfovibrionaceae > CAYJAD01. The sequence continues at coordinate 8,625 of CAYJHS010000015.1, read as the reverse complement.
ATTTGGGTATCTATAGGAGAACCAGCAATTCCTAAATATAAAACAGCAGTATTTTCAACTCGAATATCATTGTTGCTTAATATCCCGTTGGCATCACCAAGACCTGTTAAGGTAAGTATAGTGGGGGTATCTTTATCAGCATAATCTCTTACGAATGCTATCCCATTTATACCACCAAATGTTGCCGATTTTCCTTCATCGAGTATGCCGGAAGTGACAACTTCATTGGGGGAATTTTCACCGTCAACGGCGCTGCTCAGTGATTTTGCAAAGGTTGTATCAACACCAAAACCCACGCCTAAGCTACATACAAGCATGCTTGCCACGGCAAGAGAGCCAAATGTATTTATAAGTGTACACTTTTTGAGTACGGCTTTATACTTATTGATTAAATTACCTATGGCATTTTTACTTTGCATGACGGTGTCTCCCTTTCCAAATTTCATGATTGTGGCTTTACAAGTGTAATGCTCAAGGAGAAAAACCATTGAGCATTATCTTATAAAACCTGCCTCTTGACTGTGTATTGTCTACACAGTCAAGAGGGGTAGAGTGTTAATATGTTTTTTATTTATGCGGTTTAGCAACGTGGTGTGGCCTTTTGGGTGGCCGCTAGCCTTATTAGAGTTGCTAATTTGCTTTGGTCATAAGCTACTCTAAAACTCATACCTAAAGTTGGCAAAGATCATGTGACTGGTCTCTTTTTCGCCGGCTTGTAGGTTGTAGTTAAGGCCAAGGCTGACGCCAGTTTCCTTATTGGCCAGTTCAAAGCCAAGGCCACCGTTAAAGGCAAAGCCGTCTACGTTTTGCATTTCAAGCTCTAAAGTGCCAGGAACGCCGGTGAAGGCTGTTCTGCTTACTGTGTCAAAGTCGCCAGCAGCGGCAATGAAGCCCACATCAAGTTTTGGTGTGAAAATCCAACCGTTGCTATTCACGATATCCTTGCTAAAGGTTACGCCCACGGGGAAGTACCACACGTCTTGTGTTGTCTCATCTACACTAGCCACACGTCCGGCACTGCTGCCAATATCATAGCCATAGCTGGTGACGCTCATGTAGCGGATGCCAGCATGTGGGGTAATATTCATAAAGTCAGTGACGAAGGTGTATTCAAGGTTCAAGCCTGCCGTAAACACAAAGCTGTCTATGTTGGCGTCAAGCTTGCCCATAGCCATGCTGCTAGACAGATCTTGGGTCACTTCATTGTAAATGGAGCTAAAGCCTAAATCCAAGGTTGCCACGAAGTTTTCCTTTTGCAAGGCGGCATAAGCGGATAGACCCCAGAAGTTGAAATCATTATTGGTTTCATTGAAGTCGCCTGTGCTATCGGAATAACCCGCACCCACGTTTAAGGCTAAACCGAAGCGAATGGCACCGTCATGGGCAAAGGCATTGGTATAATCCGCACCAAGGGCAATACCGCCAAGACCCATGTCATAGCTGTGCCCAAGGTTTCCGGCGTCAAAGCCATTGCCTGTGTTCCACTTATAGAGCGGGGTTAACCACACACCAAAGCCAGATTTGCTTGCCATGTTACCGCTGTTTGTACCTACTTCTGCTGTTACCTGACCGTTATTTAAGGTCATGGAGCCGCCGCCCTTGCCGCTGTCCTTGGCGTTTAGACCCGCCTTAGAGCTACGGTCAATGATGGCATTGCCCATGGACTGCATGACACTCATGCCGGCCTTGCCTACGTTGGCAACGGCGCCAAGCTGTGCAGCCCCTTCAATGGTGGCTACGCTACCCTTTACATTGCTAAGACCCATATTATACACATCTTCTGTCAAAGCACGAGAGATCAATTTTCTACCGGCAAAGGCGCTGTTAGTGTCGATGCCCACAGTATCTCTGGTCATATCATTCAAATACTCGCCCGTAGGTGTTTGCATATAGGGTTGATACATGACAGGGTCAAAGACTACCTTTAAAGTGACTTCATAATTGCCGGTAGCTTTATCCCACACTATGCCATCTACAGCCAAGGAAGAGGAGCTTAAGGTAAGATTATCGCTTACTGCAGCAGGGTCTGTTGTGCTGGTATCACCGCCCCAAGCATTTGCTGCAAGGTTATTGGTGTCAAAGCCACTCACCACTGTCACCACTTGCTTGTCCTTACCGTCTACGATGTGCAATTTCGCCGTATCGGCTACGGTGAGGTTACCACCTGTCACGCTTAAAGCTGCATCAGTGACCACGCCGTTGGCATCAATGACCAACAAGGAATTATCAGCAAAAATAGCCGTGCCGGCAGTAAGTGCGCCACCAACAGTTTTGCTACCGTCCACTTCAACAGCACCAGTGCTGCCGGTAGTGGTAGTGTCGAGTGTTTGCGGTGCTCTGATAAAGAGGGCAGCATTCACTTCGCCTGTAGCATTGCCCCAGGTGAGACCGCTGTTATTAAATGTCTCCACGGCCCATGCGGTATCTGTATCGCCAAAGACAGCAATGGAGTTTTGGATAACATTATGTGTAGTGGCAATACCGGAGTCGGCAAAGGAACCATGAACTCCAAACGCTGCCTTATCAATGCCTTCACCTGCCACGATGGGAGGATCATATTTCATGTAGCCACCAACCGTGGTGGTTTTTTCAGAAATAAGCCCCGCTGCGCCAGTGGTATCGCCAATTTCTATGGCCACATTAGTTCCGGATAAGTTCTTTGTTTGCAATAAAGAACCGTTTGTTACAGTAAGCTTACTTGCTGTCGCCGTAGTCGTTTCGGTAATTTTCACAAGACCTTCAATGGTTGTTTCGCCGCTACCTGCTATGAGGTTTTGCGCTGTGGAATCAATCACCTCAAGCATACCGCCACCGCCCAGAATATCTTTGGCCACATCCACCTTAGTTATACTTGTGGTGCCACCGGTGGTTGTCGTACTATCCGCAGACCCTTGCAACTTACTTCTGGACACAGTATTACCAAGCTTTGTCTCGCCTATACCGATAGTTTTAATGTCAGCATCTGCAAGCAGGCCTGTGCGGCTTGTATCATCTGTGGCAAGGCCGGTAACGCTTGCGCTGCCTGCGTTTTCCATAGCCACGCCATTGACACTACCTGCAATAGAACCTACTTCCGTGCTGTGTCCTACCTCCACTTGGTTAGAAGTGGGGTCAGACGCATCAACTATGACAGTATTACTGCCAAGGGTAATATCATTCTGTCCTGCCACGGTGTGTAGGGTGGTGTTGCTGGTATCTGCCTTCACATTCTCAAGGGTAATACTTCCACCTGTACCGAAGGCAGCCGTAGCAGCATCTACAAGGTCATTATAAGCACCATTTGTAAAGACACCGCCTGTAGTATTACCATAGGCAAGGCGCAAGGGATCTTCCTCTGTGCCGTTAAATCCGGTAATGGTTACATTGCCAAGGATGCTATCAGCACTCGCCCCTGTAACTGTGGCATCAGCCAGAGTAACTACACCTTCAGCATTACTACCAATGGTTTCACCATCCACAATAATCGTCGTATTTTTCACAGAGGATAAATCTGCTGCATCGGCAGTTAAGCCGGCTGTAACGTCAAGGGTTCCACCTTTAATGTCCAACATGCCGCCGGCATCAATGGTGACCATTTCAGATGTAGTCACAGAAGAAAGCACATTGGTCACGCCGCCATTTGTTGTGGTTAATTGGCCGTTAAAGTCTGCTGTATAGCTTGCGCCTGCAACGCCAAGGTTTAAGATTCCACTATTTTCAAGCGTGCCTTCATCGAGGAGTGCTTGTAGCGTACCATCTTTTTTAGCACCGGTTAGGGTGAGGGTTGCGCCAGCGGCAAGGGTGGAATTGGTTAGGTTTGGAGTCAAATCAGTGTTTTTTACAATACCGGTGAAGGTAGAGTTATAGCCGGCTTTCATATCACCAGCCATAACGACTTCGTCATGTGCGTTATTGACAAGCCAAGTAAGGGAGTAAAAACCGGTCATTTCAACTTCATTACCATTGACATCTAACAAGGTTACTTCACCCGTGCCCGCTACAAGGTCTTTCCACTCTTGAGAGGCTTGCAATTGGGCATCGGCGGCTTTGCTCATGGTGTCAAAGGCAAGACCTGAGATAACAAGCTCGCCGTCGTTGCTGAGTTGCTTTGTAATATCGGTTCCCTTAGTAAAGGAGCCGTCCTTAGAGATGGTACCAAAGGCATCTTCGGCTACTACGAGGGTTGCACCGTCAGCTACGCTAAAGGCACCAGCTGAGCTTGCAACTTTTAAGGTGCCTGCACTGGTGTCTAAGGTACCGTCGGTGACTAGGAGTCGGCCACTATCAGAAACATCAATGGTTTTGCCACTTGATAATGCCCAATTTGAACCATTGAGCACTTCAATGCCAGTACCAGTTGCTTTGGCATTGACATTGGCATTGAGGCTAGAAACAGCCCCGAAAGTGGTGTTTTGTGAAAGTATCAAACGACCGGCTTGTACGGCTGAAACAAGTGGTGTAGCTTCACTCGTATATACATCATAGGCAGCTTCAGCACCAAGATGAATTGCTTGACTTGATGTGATAGAGTTGTTCACTCGAAGGGCAGCACCATTCACAGTTAAAGCACCGGTCACTACAAGGTCCTTGGCCACGATGGCACCGGCAGTGGTAAGGGTTCCACCTGCCATGGTAAGTGTTCCATCCACTTGGTATAAGCCGGTGGTGCTTAGAGCAATCTTGCCTACAGTGTATTCCGGTGTTATATCAGCAGCGTTGCTAGTATCATAGCTTACAGCGGCAAAGTCAGTAGCACTACGTGCGTCATCGCCGGTAATGTGTATTACGCCATTTTTGTCAAAAGCACCTACGGTAACATTCACATTATTTTCTAAAGTAAGCTTAGTGGTTTTTAAGGTGCCATTTTCCACAAGCAATCTGGTCATTTCGCCAGCGACATTACCACCATCAATGGTTAAACCTTCGGCGCCGGTAATGGTCAGATTACCCTGAAGGTCACGCGTGGTACCGTCTTCACGCTGATAATCACCGCGCCCAACGTAGACTTGATTTACATTGGTAAAGGTAGCCTTGCCAATTTCAGCAGTGCCGTTATTTACTTGGAAGCTCACATTATCACCGGCAGCGTCGCCAGTCATGCTTACTTCATCGGCTTTAAATGTGGCGCCGCTAATTTTCGTGGTGTCGGCAGTGCTAAGAGCTTCACCCAAGGTTTCATAGGTTGCGCCAACTTGTACCGTACCCAAATCACCTGTCATTGTGAGCTTGGTGGTAGTAAGTTCTGCATTTTCACCAAGTTGGATAAAACCACCTTGAGAAACAATACCGTCAGCACCGGTGACAGTTACCTTGCCAGTGCCATAGCCGGTATTTTCATTGGCCTTAAAGTCATTGGCTGCTAGCATACCGATTTTGAGATCAGGCTGAGCAAATCTTGCACTTGTACCGGCGTTGCTCAAAATAATCTTAGACGTTGTCACTTCCGCACCATGGCGCACAGTGACGGAAGATCCTTTAGAATTAATTTCAATGCCGCCCACTATGTTGGTTTTATTATAGTCAATATAGGCATCAGCATCGGCTGTGTTTGCTTCTACAACAAGTTTACCTTGTACGGTGCCGCCGTTGCTAAGCGCATAATCCTTATGTCCAAGAGTAAGTGCTGCGCCACTTTCAACGGTTAAGTCACCTACACTATAGACGCCATTAGTATTGCCTGCGCCGGTAAGGGTGAGCGGGCCGTTTATGGTGCTATTGCTGTTGCCGTTGTAAGCTGTGATGCCGGCAAATGTGGAGGCCTCTAAAATGTCATAATTCCCTGCCCCGATGGTACTTGCTGGCTTATCCATAGCCTCAAAGACATCAGTAAGGCTTCTAACAACTATATCTTCGGTGATGCCATCAATGGTTAAGCTACTTAGAGTAGAACCCGCACCAAAGAGGTCCGCGGTAACTTCTGCAATAAGGGCGTCATAGGCATCAGTTTCAAGGGCCACAGCACCGCCGGTATAACCGGTGAGCACCACTATACCCGTGCCGTCGGTGGTAAAGTCTTTTTCAACAAGGACATTAAACTCAGTAAATTGACTGCCACTTGCTGCTGTAAGGTCTATGGCACCTAAATTGTCTACACTGACTTTTAAAGTTCCGCCTTTTGAAATAGCTAAATTTGAATCAGCATGGTCTGTAACAATTAACTCACCGTTACTCACATCAATGATATTGGCAGTGCTGCCAAAACCAAAGGTAGTTAAGGTACCACCGTCAATGGTTAATTTGCCTTCGCCGGAGACGGTAATATTGCGCATAGCATTCCAATTACCTTCTGTTACCTCCAGCGTACCTCCACTTGTTACGCCTCCGACTATCATTTCGCTGACTTTTAATTCAGATATTATTGTGCCACCATCTATCAGTCTCAAAGTGCCACTTTGGACATCAATATTCTTGGTGGAGTCAGAAATGGTTACGCTATTGTCAACTATAACAATACCGCTGGTAAGCACTAAACCGGCATCCCCTGCTTTGAGGGTTTTTGTATGAATAGTACCGCTACCATGCAGTGCTAACGTTTTATTGGCGTCAGTGGTGGTGAATGAAAGCTCATCAAGCACTCTAAAGTCTGAATATTGCCCCACTTGAATTTTTCCTGCGCCACTTGAGGCAGAAAATACATCAGGTGCAACTTCATAATCGTCTTGGATGGTAAAATCCGGTCTTGAAGTTGAGCTACCACTTAACTTGATTTGCGCATCACCAGAAAAGTTCAACGATTCGACGGTGGCAATACCACCACCTTTCACCGTAAGAACAGAAGTATCGGCCATAGTCAGGGTAGTAATGTTAGAAGCAGTTGTGTCGGTCACAAAGAATTCTGCTTTGTTCTGAACATCCATAGTCGCAGAGCCAAGCAAGGAAGCAACGCTAGCTCTAATGACTGAGTCATCATCAATGGTAATTGCACCGCCATTGGCTGTTAAGTTACCTGTCATAAGTTCAGATGTGCCGTTGGTGAGTATGGTTGCATTATCGCCCAAAGTTACTATAGAGGCGTCTAATTTTGCTCCGGCGCCAATAGTTAAATCTGAAGTCTTAGTGGCATCTGTACTGCTAAGGTTAACACCACCTGCGCCCATGACTGTAACCTCTGCTCTGTTTACAGCAATGTCACCACCAAGTGTCGCTACAATATTGCTCCTTATTAAAAAGTCTTTATTTTCGGCTTCAATGGAACCAAGATTCAGAGTCCCGTTATCAGTGGCGGTTAAATCCACCGCAGTTTCTACAGCATTCGTTCCATCATTGCCTGTAAGGGTGAGAATGGTTCCTTCACCTGCAACGCTCGCCGCAGACCCAGTAACGCCACTTACGGTAACATTTGAGGCAAGGTTCATATTACCACCCGCAATAGTGGTAGTGGGCGCATAGTAACCTATGCCGGCGCCAATATCATCAAGTCCTACATATCCAGCAACTTCAATTCCGTGAACAGCCACAGTACCGAGATTACCGGCAGTATAAAAAGCATCTCTTAATGTAGTAACTATATCCTCATATTCGTTAACAGTCCTAGCGTCATGAGTTGTATCGGTAATGACAAGCAAAGCACCGGCTTCGCCGTCCACTGTTTTACCAAGTGATGTAATGTCAGCTTCTTTGATTTTAAGGATACTTGAGTGCCCCATGGTGAGGGTGCCTGCTGTATCGGCAAAGCTGACGCTTGTGGCATTTGAAAGATCAAAAGTACCCTTACCGATAAGTAATTGTGCGCCATTGTTAAAAGCAACATCACCTGTAGCGGTGAGTTTACCGCCTTCGCCGTCTTCCCCTATTTTTACACGAGCCATATTGGAACCATCAGGGCTAGAGCCGTCAACAGTAAGCTTAGTGGTTACAATGTCACCAAAATCCGCTTCTAAAGCGGCGCTGTTAGAGAGTGAAATACCGTCAGCACCACTAATGGTAATGGCGGAAGTCCCAGATGAACCTGAGCGTAATGTAGCCTTCCCACTCACAACAGCTTTTTGCGCTGTTATGGTACCACGGTGTACAGAGTTGGTTCCGGAGCCAAGGTTCATTCCCTCAGCACCGGTAACAGTTAACGTACCGTCAAAAGCTGTTGAACCAACAGTAATGGCCCCAGGGATACTTTGATAGGTGATAGTTAATGCCGTTGTGGTTAAAGAACCATTGCTCACAAATATTCCGGCTCGGTCAATGGTAATGGAGCCGTCAACAATGAGTGTTCCCATTCCAGTAGTTTGCGCAGTATTCGTGCTATTTTCCCCTATGTAAATAAAGGGATAGTGAGTTGTACCCGAAGAAATCAAATCACCGGTGATGGTGAATGTAGAGCCCTCATGTACCTTAATGGGTGTAAAAAAGGTTTCTTTACCGGCGGTATCGACTACGAAATCACCAACATGAGCTTCAGTTACGCCGCCTTTAATATCTACATCAGCGGAGGCATGGGCTGAACCTACAAGGCCAGCACCGCCCATGACCAACATACCGGCTATGGCAAGTGAGCCAAAAGTGTTTAAGATATGGCACTTTTTCAAAACGGCTTTATAGCGATTGATTAAGTTGCCAATGGCATTTTAAGTTTGATTTGTCATTTCATTTTTTATTTTTTGATAAATAAAAAAACCTCCCGTTATTTTGCATGAAAACACTATAATGGTA
>CAYJHS010000014.1:17856-20483 GCA_964369815.1 uncultured Desulfovibrionaceae bacterium | reverse complement strand
TATGTGGGTTTACCCATTCACTCATATAGTAAATGTCTTTATTGTCACAATTTTTATCAAACTCTTCAGAGTTGGCATCTTTAATTCCAGCAACATTACGTGCAAATTCAATAACTAAGCATTGCATACCAAGACAAATACCAAAGAAAGGAATTTTATTTTCTCGTGCATAAGCAATGGAAGCAATCTTGCCCTCTACACCGCGATACCCAAAGCCACCAGGCACGAGCACGCCATGACAGCCTTTTAGCTCCTTGGCAACATTCTTTTGAGTCAATTCTTCCGAATTCACATAACGTAGTTGCACTGTAACACCATTTGCAATACCCCCATGGATTATGGCTTCATGCAAGCTTTTATACGCTTCTTTAAGTTCCACGTACTTACCCTCAATAGCAATGGTCACACTGCCTTGTAAGTTTTCACAATTATGAATAAGTTTTTTCCAATCCACTAGGTTGGCATTGCGAGCGGGTAAACGCAACATAATAGCCACTTTTTGGTCAAAGCCTTCTTCATAAAACTTTAAGGGTACTTCATAAATATTTTGCACATCCACCGAAGAGAATACGGCATCTTCATCCACATTACAAAAAAGTGCAATTTTTCGCTTTAATTCATAGGGGATAGCTTTTTCACAGCGACATAAAATTATGTCAGGCTGAATACCAATGGAAAGAAGCTCTTTGACGCTGTGCTGGGTTGGTTTGGTTTTATGTTCACCGGCAGAAGCAAGGTACGGTACCAAGGTCAAATGAATATTAAGGCAATTATCGCGCCCAAGGTCTGAACGTAATTGACGTATAGCTTCTAAGAAAGGCAAGCCTTCAATATCGCCCACTGTGCCGCCAATTTCTATAATAGCAACGTCAGGGGCGTTGTCACCTTCAGCAAGGGAGCACACGCAACGTTTAATTTCATCGGTAATGTGCGGGATAACCTGCACAGTACCACCAAGGTATTCACCCCGTCTTTCTTTTGCAATAACACGGTTATACACCGCGCCAGAGGTGGTATTATTTTTGCGATACATGGGTACACCAAGATAACGCTCATAGTGTCCAAGGTCGAGGTCAGTTTCTGCGCCATCATCGGTGACAAAAACTTCTCCATGTTGAAAAGGATTCATGGTTCCGGGGTCAACATTAATATAAGGATCAAGCTTTTGTATGGTCACGGTTAAGCCACGAGTTTGCAATAAAGCCCCCAGAGAGGCTGCAGCTAAACCTTTGCCAAGGGAAGAAAGAACACCGCCAGTAACAAAAATAAATTTTGTTTTCATAGTACCAACCTATTGTTTTGTTATTGCTCTTACCACGCATGTAAGCAACGAGACCTTGTACCCTAAAAACAAAATAATGGCAAATTACATAAAGGGAGCAAAACCTTATATAACATGATGAAAATCTTAGCTCTATACATGCTTCAAAAATAAATATTCATACAATACAATATATTAAAAAAAATAAAAACAAAAATTCAGTTATTGTATAATCACAACTTTTAGGCTAAAAAGAAAAACACAACATGCGTTATTTTTTCTGTGTAAACACAGACGCAATATAAAGGGGACAACATGGGTAAAGTAAACACTTTGGTTATTACAGGATACGGAACAAATTCCCATATGGAAACAGCACATACTGCACGACTTGCCGGCTCAGACTCAGCTGATATTGTGCATTTTGCCGACATTGTGAATGCTAAAGTAAAACTTGAAGACTACCATTTTCTTATTTTTCCCGGAGGCTTTTTAGACGGTGACGACCTTGGTGCGGCTCATGCTGCCAGTATGCGCTGGCGTCACCTTGAGGATAAAAATGGCGTACCATTACTCACCCATTTGCAAAAGTTTTTAGATGATGGAAAGCTTGTACTGGGAATTTGTAATGGCTTTCAGTTACTCGTAAAACTAGGTCTACTCCCCTGCTTTGACGGCGAACGTTTTGTACGCCATGTTACCCTTGGACACAATGACTCCGCTCGCTATGAAGACCGCTGGATAAGCATGAAAGTTAACCAAGACAGCCCTTGTATCTTCACCAAGGGCTTAGAGTTTGTGGCCTCTCCCGTGCGCCATGGCGAAGGTAAAATCATCCCTAAGGATCAAGCCTGCCTTGAGCGCTTACAAAAAGAAAATCTTATTGCGCTGCAATATATTGACCCCATAAGTTGCAATGTGACTGAAACCTATCCCCACAATCCCAATGGATCCCCTCTTGGTATTGCTGGATTAACCGATGTAACAGGTCACGTGCTGGGGCTAATGCCGCACCCTGAAGCCTTTCACCATGTGAGCAATCATCCCGGTTGGACTCGAGGAGAAGTGGCGCAACCAGGCACTATGCTTTTTGTTAATGCCATAAAACATTTGCGTACTTTATAAACAACTTAACATAAAGCGTACAAAGAAATAGCTTGACATTACAGAGAAAATTCTCTACGTCATACGCATGCCAAAGCGATATTATTAATTTTTTAGGGTGCTTTATCGTTTCTATGAGATAAAGCACCTTATTATTTAAGGCGAAAACCATGAAATTAGCAGAAATTATAGCCACCATTGAAAGCATTGCTCCGCCACACCTTGCGGCGTCATGGGATAATTGCGGCATTCAGGTAGCTTG
>CAYJHS010000014.1:9569-17846 GCA_964369815.1 uncultured Desulfovibrionaceae bacterium | reverse complement strand
ATGATATAAAGCATATGGCCCTATGCCTTGATCCTACGCCACAAGCCATCCACAAAGCCATTGGTATGAAGGCGGATTTTATACTTTCGCACCATCCCTTGCTTATGAAAGGCCGTTTACCTAATAAAATTGATGCTTTTCATGAAGTATTGCGTACCCTTATGCAGCACGATGTCGCCTTGTACGCTGCGCATACATCCCTTGATGTCAACGGAAAAGGCCCCGCCGCATGGCTTGCCCGTGCCTTACAACTAAAGGAAACATCCGTGCTTGATAGCGTTGGCATGTATAAAAATAGTGAAGGCGAAGAATATGAGTTTGGCTATGGTCTTGTGGGCGATTTACCAGCTTCTTTAAGCTATGCACAGCTTATGGAAATTCTCGGAAATTATATAGACTTAAGCACAGCAACCATAAGTGGCCCCTATGCTGAAGATATTTTACAAAGCACACCCTTTACTCGTATCGCCTATTGTCCTGGGTCAGGTTCATCGTTTATGCACAAGGCCCATGCCCTCGGCGCACAAATGTTCATTACTGGCGATGTGAAATATCACTTTGCCCTTGAAAGCCCCCTGTGTATGCTTGATGTAGGCCATCACAGCCTTGAAGAAACAATGATGCAACAGTGGCAAGAAGTGCTTAGTAATTTGTTACCTACTATAAAAATTAGTTTTATACCCTCGCAATCGCCTTTGCGACCAGCTTTCAAATAAGTCATACAATAAACTTGTTACGTTATGTACAGCCATTTTTAAGGAGAAAAACATGAATATTTACCTGCAACAAATTGAGCAATTGCTAAAACTACAAAGAGTCGATGATGAGATACACAGCGTAAAACAAGAATTACAAAAAGCTCCTCTTGAGCTTAACAATTTACGTGATCGCTTTGAAAGTACCGAAGGCAAACGTAATAAAATTGTGGAAAAAATTACCCACATTCAAGAACAACAAAAAAGAATTTCTCAAGAAATTGAGGATGATGTATCCCGCATTAAAAAAAGCAAAAATAAACTTATGCAGGTAGCTAACCAGCGTGAATATCATGCTATGATGCGTGAAATGGATAATATGGAAAAAACCAATCGCATGCGTGAAGAAGAAAAAGTTGTACTTGCAGAAGAATTGCAAACCCAAGAAGGAAATCTTGCCGAAATAGATAAAGATTACCTAGCCCTTAAAGCAGAACTTGAAGTACGCAGCGAAGGTTTACAAGAACGTATGGATAGTGCTCAAGAAAACCTTGACGATTTAGAACACTCCCGTGCCACCACCAAAAAAGAAGTAGATGAGCACGTTTCTAAACGCTATGAATTTATTCACACTCGTCTTGAGCATCCTGTTATTGTGTCTGTAGATGCAGGTATTTGTAGTGGTTGTAATATTTCTATTCCACCACAATCTTTTATTGAACTGCAAAGAGGTCAACAAATTCTTTCTTGCCCTAATTGTCAAAGACTTATCTTTTGGTGCAATCACTTTAAAGAACCAGAAGTGGTCGCTCCTGCAGAGCCAGCTAAACCAGAGATAAAGTTTTTTAACGAAGACGCTTAATATTTTACAAGAGTCGGACGGGTCGTCGCTGCGCAATGCGGGGAGGAAAGTCCGGGCTTCATAGGGCAAAGTGCTGGGTAATTCCCAGGGGGGGTGACCCTCGGCAAGCGCAACAGAGAGTAGACCGCCTCGCAAGAGGTAAGGGTGAAAGGGTGAGGTAAGAGCTCACCAGTTATTGTGGTAACACAGTAAGCTAGGCAAGCCCCACTTGAAGCAAGACCAAATAGGAAAGGTGGCCTGCCCGGTCAAGCCTTTCGGGTAGGTTGCTTGAGGGTGTGAGTAATTGCACTCCTAGATTAATGACGACCTCCCACTTTAAAGTAAGTAATTTTATTGATAAACACAGCTTTCAAAGTGGAGACAGAACCCGGCTTATAGTCCGGCTCTTGTAGTAAAATCACAATGGCAGATTCTTTAATAAATGAAAATCCACCAGTACACCCCATGCAGCTTTGGGCAATTATTCTTGCCGCAGGCAAAGGGACTCGTTTAAGCGAGCACCTCCAAGGAACGGCAAAACAATTTATTTATCATAAAGACCTTCCACTTTATATGCACTCTGCCCTGACCATAAGCTCCTATGCCATGCTTAAGGGCATTGTTTTTGTCTTTCCAGAAGAATATGTTTCACAAGAACACCCCCTTATTATAGCACAAAGTGCCCGCCTTGGTGTAGATATAAAAGTTGTTTCCGGAGGTGTGCGCCGGCAAGACTCTGTCCAGTGTGGCTTACGCGCCCTGCCCCCTCAATGTAGCCATGTACTAGTGCATGACTCTGCCCGCCCCTTTGTCTCTATTGCGCTTGTGCATCGACTGTGTGAAGCCCTACAAGCAGGAGCCAGTGGCGTCATTCCTACCATACCTGTTGTGGACACCATTAAAGAAATTGTAAGTGGATTAGTGAAAAGCACTCCTCCTCGAGAAAGCCTTTTTGCCGTGCAAACACCACAAGGCTTTGTACGCCATATTTTAGAACAAGCTCATGCCAAGGCTGAAGAAGAAAAATCAAGCGTCACCGACGATGCCAGCGTCTTAGAGCTTTTAGGGCATACCGTACATACGGTTCCTGGTGAGGCAGAAAATATTAAAATTACGCATGTGGATGATCTTATGAAGCTACAGAATACCCCCAGTACACGCCCTTGTGTGGGCTTTGGTTATGATGTGCACCGCTTTGCCATATTGACGAAGGGAGAAGGAGAAGACGCTAAAAATCGTCCTCTCAAACTTGGTGGCGTTTTCATGGACGGAGCCATGCACGTTGTTGCGCATTCCGACGGGGACGTGCTCTTGCACGCTCTTATGGACGCCCTGTTAGGGGCCACTGCCTTGGGTGACATAGGCTTGCATTTTCCTGATAGTTCAGCGGTCTATGACAATGCAGACTCTGCTGTACTCTTGCAAGAAGTTTTGCGCCTTGTAAAACAAAAGGGCTTAGAAATACATCATATAGATTTGACTATTATCACTCAAAAACCTAAAATTTCCCCGCAAAGAAATGCCATTCAAAAAAATGTAGCCCATCTCCTTGGGCTAAGCCAAGACCGTGTAAATATAAAAGCTACCACAGAAGAAGGGCTTGGCTTTACCGGACATGGAGAAGGCATAAAGGCCACAGCCGTAGTAAGCGGTACAATTCATTCAAGTACTTTCTAAGCTAGCAAGGTATATAATATGGAAAATCAACAAAATATTATCGCTATTAATGAGCAAGCACCTTGGTTAGAACACTACGACAAGGGTGTTTCTCACACAGTAAAGGACTTTACTGGCTCCCTTTTTTCTCTTTTAGATAAAGCTGCCCAAAATCACCCTCATGCGCATGCCTGTGTTTTTCAAAATACTAAGATAACATATAAGCAGTTACAAAAAAAAGCAGAAACCTTTGCTGCATCTTTGCGTCTTATGGGTATTAACCATGGTGATAGAGTGGCCATTATGCTACCGAACTTACCACAAACTATCATTGCCTTTTGGGGTGTTATGAAAGCTGGCGGCATTGCCGTTATGATTAATCCCCTGTATATGGAAACGGAAATTATTCACCATCTCCATGATTCCGGCGCAAAATGCCTCATCTTACTTGATTTGCTCTGGCCTAAAATAGACCCGCTGCGGCCACGCTTGCCGGTGCAAAAATATATTGTTACAACCATTGCCTAAGCATTATCTTTTCCTCTCAACTACCTATATGCATTCAAAGAAAAAAGAAATGGAAAGACGAGTGCTGTGCCCTATGACGAGAGCATTATTGCATGGAAGAGCATGTTTACTACGCATAAAAAATATAGCGCTGCCGACAAAGTCACTCCCCATACTGTAGCCTTATTACAATACACAGGGGGCACCACGGGCACTCCCAAGGGAGTTATGCTTACCCACAGGAACATTGGTACAAACTGCTTACAAATTCTTTGTATTATTCGACGTATTGCTGAAGAAAAGCATTCCTTTGTGTCCATTCTTCCTTTTTTCCATGTATATGGATTGTCGGTGGGGCTCATTATCCCCACAGCCATGAATGCCTGCGTCTTTCCCCTCCCCCGTTATGTTCCGCTAGATGTCTTAAAGCTCATTAAAAAGCATAAACCCACCATTTTACCGGGGGCGCCGGCAGTATATGCATCACTTATGCAGCAAAAAAACCTCAGTAGCTATAACTTACACAGCATTAAGTTGTGTATTTCCGGTTCAGCACCACTGCCTGAAGACCACTATAAGCGCTTTCAGGAACTTACTGGAGCAAGCATTATTGAAGGCTACGGCCTTACGGAAGCTTCGCCCATAACGCATATTAGCCCTTTTGAGTCGGAAAGGCATAAATTAACTTCTATCGGTCTGCCTTTGCCAAGCACACAAGCACGCATTGTGGATATGGAACGTGGATCTTTGACCCTACCCGCAGGAAAACTTGGAGAGCTTGTCATCCGCGGGCCACAAGTTATGGAAGGATATTGGAATCGTCCTGACGCCACAGCTTCAGCCGTTCGTAATGGCTGGCTCTACACGGGCGACCTTGCCACCATGGATGAAGACGGCTTTTTCTACATTTTAGACCGTAAAAAAGATATGATAATTATGGCTGGATACAATGTTTACCCTCGTGAAATTGATGAAGTTTTACTTGAACATCCAGATATCCAAGATGCTGTTGCCGTGGGCATTCCCGATACACAACGAGGAGAGGTCATAAAGGCATATATTGTGTTAGTACCTGAGAGCACATTGACTCGTGCGGAAATTATTGCATGGTGTCGCACAAAACTCGCTAACTATAAAGTCCCTCGCTTAGTTGAATTTCGTGAATCCTTACCCAAAACAGTCGTAGGCAAAGTTTTGCGCCGTATTTTACGTGATGAGGAAGAAAATAAACTCAAAATGCAGGATGATAACGCCATTATGGAGTCAGAAGAAGCTCCCAAGGACGCTGAATAATGCGCCTTTTAGTGCAAAGAGTCCATGCGGCATCTGTCACCGTACATCAAGAAAACAACGAGAGTCAAAAAGTTGCACAGATTGATGGCGGTCTGCTCGTCTTAGTGGGTTTTGGGCAAGAAGCTTCTTTAGAACTTAAGCAAAGCAAAACATGGACAGCCATCATCGATAAGCTGCTTCATTTACTTATTTTTCCTGGAGATACGCCCGAAACCACACATAAAATTCAAAGAGATGTGTGTGACTTTGGCGGCCAGATTTTACTGGTGTCCCAGTTTACTCTCTATGCCCAATGCAAACAAGGACGTCGCCCAGATTTTTTACAATGCACAGCGCCACATATCGCACAAGAACTATTCGCAAGCTTTGTACAAGATGTGCAAAAAGCATTACCTTCTCGTGTATTTTCCGGTGTTTTTGGCGCCAATATGGATGTAGCCTTAACAAACTGGGGGCCTGTAACAATTATGCTAGACAGCGCAGAACTATACCCAGCTAAATAGAAAGCTCTACATCATAAATTACGCAGTAGACTCAAATATTGAAAATTTTTCATAAATGTTGTAGATAAAACCTAACGCGAACGTATTTTAAAGAAAAATTCTTTTTCTTTTTAAAAAGGCTTCGTAGTGGAGAGTACATGGCTGTATATTTACAACATCATTTTGACCCCAACGTCAGCCAGCGCAGACTAAAGCCTACCCCCGGAAGCAAAAAAATGCTGCATAATCTTGGTTATGTGCAAAATGTTTCTGCGGGGCAGTTACTTGCGGAGTTTCTACCCCTATCTTCCGTCAAAAATAGAGAAAAACGTTTTATTTACGCTAACCCCATCTTTCCCATGGGGGCAAATACCCACCTTGACCCCGAAAATCCTGAACGCCTTTTAGCCACCACAAAAGGCTATGTCACTTATGCACAAAATAAAATTTGCGTCCTTCCTGTGCTTAAAGTACATTCAGATGTATGTTTTCACACAGGAAATATTTTGTTTACCGCCGATGTAGCCATTGCCGGAGATGTACGGGCTGGCTTTGAAGTACAAGGTGATAATGTACTCATTACCGGCATGGTGGAAGGGGGTATAGTGCATGCCCATAAATCGCTTTCAATACAAGGTGGTGTTCGGGGCGGCGCCGGTAAGCATTGCAAACTGGCGGCACAAAAAGATATCCGTATAGCCTTTGCCGAGAATGCTGAAGTCCAAAGTGTAGGAAATGTTGTCATTGAAAAAAACTGCTTGCATAGCACACTCTACGTTGGACGCAACACTCTTATTAAGGGGCGTCTTGTTGGCGGCACCCTGCACGGACGCCAAGGCGTACTGGTAGCAGAAGATATAGGCAATAAAGCCGGTACCAATACTCGTATTTTTTTAGGATATGACCCTAAATACATACATAAATTAGAGAAAATTGATTTACAACTTACGGATGTGAGCCACGTTTTACATCACCTCAATGCCGTAGCAGGACACCTCCCCCCCACAACCAACGAGCTTACGCAAAAATTACAAAAAGTGCGTAATAAACACAAACGCTTACTCAACACACGCCACGCTCTTTGGGCTCGTTTGCAACTAGACGAAGCACATAATCGTCATTGCAAAGTTGTAATAATGGGCAAAGTCTTTGCTGGTGTGGAAATTGCAATAGGTCAATCCTACATACACGTTGAAAAACCTTGCCAATGCGTGGTCTTTTCCTTGGTAGAAAATGATATAGTCTGTTCACCCTACAGCCCCACAAAAAAATCATGAAAACATTAGCCAAACGCATCGATACCGACCAAAACTTTGCCGATATTGTCGTTGAACGTCCAAACCAGTCTCCACTTTATATGCTAGGAGCCGGCGGTCAAAAACGCGAAGAGCATATTATTGAAGCATGGACAACAGACCTTGCGCACGAACAAGGCAAAAAACTCCCTGTCTTTTTAGGCGCTGGTTTTGGCTATGCCATTGTGGCCCTACTTAAAGAATACACAGGCCCCCTTGCTATCATAGACAAAAATGTAGATATCCAAGCCCTAACACAGGTAAAAGAAAATTTGCAAAAAAGTTGTTCTCCTGAGCAGTGGCAACAAATCTTTTGGATAAACAGCGAAAGCCCCGAAGAGGTACTGCGCCTTTTAACCCAGTGGCAAACAGGCCATCAAGGGAAAGCATTCATGCCACTTGTGCACCCCTTCTATGTGCGTCTTGACAAAGAATGGTATGGATTTTTACGAGAACACGTCAAGGCCAGTCAACATTATGATTTTTGGACAAAGGTGCGTAAGCCTCGTTTTGTAGGTACAAACCCTCGGGTATTGCTCATCACCAGTAAATATTTCCTCATGGGCGAGCTTGACGCTGCCTGCAAAAGGCTTGGCCTTGAGCACAGGCTCTTAACCCTCCCCGATGAAAGCATTGCAAGCAATGAATTTATCAAAACATTTCTTACAGCCGTGGCGGAATTTCAACCTGATTGTCTCATTACCCTAAACCACCTAGGCCTTGATAGAGAAGGTATTCTCATGGACTTGCTTGCGCAATTACAGTTGCCCTTAGCTTCATGGTTTGTAGATAATCCACATCTGATTATTCACGCATATCAAAATTTGAAAAGCCCGGGGGGCTATCTTTTTACGTGGGATATGGACAATATCCCTTCCTTACAACAATTAGGCTTTGAACATGTTTCCTATCTACCACTAGGCACAAACACGGACATTTTTTGCCCCAATAACAAAGGAAAAACAGCATGGAAACGCGACATTTCCTTTGTGGGCAACTCCATGCTCTACAAGGTGCAAAGTCGTCTTGAAAAAACAGAGCTTCCCCAAAAACTACTCAAAACTTTTAAAGAAACCGCTTTACGTTTTTGTCATTGCCAAGAGCGCTCTATCATTGACTTTTTAGAGCATGAGACTCCACAAGAATATGCACAATATCTTGCCTTACCCAGCAATGAAGACCGCCTTGCCTACGAAACTGCCCTTACCTGGGAAGCCACACGAGTCTATCGAGCAGAATGCGTTATGCAAACTCTCCCCTTCCAACCCATGCTCGTGGGTGACGATGGATGGGACACAATATTTCAAGAATACAAAGGGAAGTTTAGCTTACATAGAGAGCTTAATTATTACACTGAACTAGCAAGTTTTTATCCTCTATCTGACATAAACTTTAACTGTACTAGCAAACAAATGAAGGGAGCTGTCAACCAACGCATTTTTGACGTACCTGCCTGTAACGCCTTTGTACTTACCGAATGGCGGGAGCAAATGGACGCCCTTTTTGAA
>CAYJHS010000014.1:0-9559 GCA_964369815.1 uncultured Desulfovibrionaceae bacterium | reverse complement strand
AAATTATTTCCTATAAAACTGTGGAAGAAATTCCAGAGCTTGTAAAATACTACCTTTCACATCCTTCAGAAAGACAACGTATTACACAAGCTGCACGACAACGAGTCTTAGCTGAGCATACTTGGGATCATCGCCTACAAACCTTGCTGGCACATATGCAAGACGTATATGGTATGCGCTCATAGGAAAAATATATGCAAAAACCCATACTTGTCCTTCAAATGCAGCGCATGGGAGATCTTATCCTAAGCTTTCCTCTGCTTGCACTTTTGCAAAATGCTTACCCAGACACACCTCTATGGACAGTGGCTGAGGAAGCTTTTTTTTCAGAATTTTACACCCTTGCGCCTAAAACGGTCTTCTTTCCCCCCAGTGCCGCCGCCAATTTACAAACACAAAGTTATGAAGCTGTTATAAATTTAAGCCATCGAGAAGACGCCGCCGTACTTGCCGGAAAAGTCGATGCAGAGCAACGCTTTGGGGCATACACCCAAAATAATCATAACTATATTGGCGGTGAATGGCCTTTGTACCGTGCAAGTATTGTGCATAATAATAGTTATAATCTTTATCATTGGAGTGATTTATATCTGCTTGACCATATGCAAGGAGATAAAATTCCTGCGTGGAAGGGCTCTTTATCCATTACCCCCAAAGAAAAAACTGTGGGTATCTTTGTGGGAGCCAGCGAAAAGGAAAAACGCCCTACCCCACTTTTTTTTGCCAAACTCGCAAAATCCCTTGCCCGTAAAGGCTACCGCACCTTTTTTTTAGGTGGCCCCGCAGACATTCCCATAGCTAAAGAAGCTGAAAGTTTAAGCGGAATTAAAGGTTCTTGTTTGTGTGGCACTTTTTCTCTTGAGCAACTTGTTGTGATTCTAAAAAAATTAACACTTTTTATCACACCAGACACCGGCCCCATGCACTTAGCCACCTGGGTGAATACACCCATATTAAATATTTCTGTAGGGCCCGTAAATCCTTGGGAAACAGGGCCTCGTTCTGCACATTATGTACAGCACTCAGACACAATTTCAGGGCATTACATTGTACAACCAGCTCTATCTTGTTCCGGCTGTTGGCAAGCTTGCACCGGCACACAACGATGCCAAAACTTACTACATGCAGAAAGAGTAGCGCTCCTCGCACACGCCATTATACAAAGCACGCCGGAAAATAATATGCTTTCTCGCATAGAACTACCGCACTTAAATATCCTAAAAGCAGGAAGCGACGCCTTAGGACGTCACAATCTATTGCCCATAAATAATCAAGCTCAGGATCCCAAAATTCTCGTAGGACGTTTTTGGCAAGCATGGTTTTGGGAACGTTTGCGTCGTGAACATACTGACACAGCACGCCAAGAATACCATACTTTGTGCACACACTCTCCACACACTGCTGATATGCTTCGCCAAGGTATTGTCCAGTTAGGCACCATGTTGCGTAAAAATTTAAAGGATAACTTGAAGGGTAAACAACAAGGCTTACCACAGCAGGCATGGAAATACTTTCCAAGCCCCGTGCATCCTTTAAGCGGATTTTTACACTTGTATTTGCAAAACAAAGAATACAGCATGGACGCATGGGAAAAGGTGCTAGAAGATATGGAAAGCTTATATAAAATTTTTTGATGTATTTTTTTCTGGGGGAGAGAACTTTTAATAGCGAAAATACTCTGTTATTTTAACAAAATATTGCCGCTATCGAAAGTAAAGGGATATATTAAGAAAGTTTTTAGTCTTTTTTGGCTTCTTCTTCAGCTAAAGGACATTTATCTGTTGTTAAGCACAGACCACAGTGACGACACACAGGGACTTTTATGGATTTTTTCCTCACAGCCGGAGCATTGGGAGAATTCGGGGCAATATAATCTTCTTCATCCCACGGCACATATTGTCGCACCGAAGGCGGCAAATATTGACATGCCATAACATAATTAAAGGTTTTTTTAAGCATAATTCACCACCAGAATAAACTTTCTAATGAACTTTCGCAGAATAGCTATAGTTTTTTATACGAAAGCAAAATTTATGTAATGCGGAGGTCTAGGAATTTCTTTGGGGATGGTGCGAAAATACAATTGCGTCGATGGAGCGAAGCAGAATTGATGCACGTTTTTTCGCATTATCGCCAAAGAAATTCCCTTAAAATATTTTAAGTCATTACATGTGGCACAAGTTTTTGCAACTTTTTCGCATAGCGCTCTGCTTCGCTGTACACACAGCCGCAATAGGCTTGGCGATACAGTCCAAACTCTTTAGACAAATCCACACCTTTTTGCCAATCTACACGAAAATCATCATAATAAAAAGCAACGTCATATACAGCCGCGGCTTTTTGGGCAACACGAGTAATCTGCCCATGATCTTGATAACGAGAATACAACAAAGAGGACGAAAATGCCGTAAAAGGAGTTTGTATTCTTAAGGAAGATTGTCCTTGAAGTCCTTCATTTTTTGCTAATTGCAGCATATGCGCACAAATATCAAGCCGTGTGGTATAGCAATACTCACAGCGGGTCGCCCCTTTATCACGCTTACCAGCAACGTCTCCAAGCCATTTTTGTATATTCCACACATCATCACGCCATAAAATATCAAATTCTAGCTTTTCAGCACAGAGAATGAGCGCTTCTCGCCTGCGCAAATATTCACTTAAAGGGTGAATGTTAGGATTCACAAAAAGCGCTGTGACTGCATGCCCCTGCTCTCGTAAGCGCAAGATGGGAGCAATGGCACAAGGGCCACAACACACATGTAATAGAATATGTTCTCCCATAAATGATACTATACCAATAGAGCTTATGAACGAATAAGCACTTCTATACTAATTTTTAATTGCTCTTCAAGCTCAGTAATGCGCTGACGTTTATGATTAAGCAAGTATAATGCTAATTCTGGAAATTGTGTCTCATAGACATATTTTCCGCCTTGTGCGCTGCGCCCTTTTCGCTCAATTTCACACAGTGCTTGCAAAGCTTGCCATTCAATATTACGACGTATACCCGTACCACGACAATGAGGACAGGGCTCCATGGTAATAGCAAGTGCAGAAGATCCGGTACGCTGGCGAACTATTTCCAACAAACCAAAAGAGGACATGCGTGCCACATCATGCCGAGCTCGGTCATTTTTCATGGCATTACGAAGCGTTTTTTCTACTTCTCGGACATGCGCTCTATCACGCATTTCAATAAAGTCTATAACCACTTGACCGCCAATGTCACGTAGTTTTAAGTGACGCGCAATGGTTTCGGCAGCTTCAAGATTAGTTTTTAGTGCCATGGACTCAAAATTACCCTTGCCGGAAATTTTTCCGGAATTTATGTCAATGGCCATCAGTGCTTCGGTTTGGTCAAATACCAAACGTCCCCCAGAGGGCAGATGCACCTCACGCGCATAAATTTGCTCAAGTTGGCGCTGCATATTAAAGCGTTCCCAAAGGGTCTGGCGTACATCGGCGTGGGTGCGGATGAGTTCCTTTTTACGAGGAAAGAGCAAGGAAACAGTTTCACGTAGAGTTTCCGCAACTTCTGTGCTGTCTACCCACACTTCCGTCACATCATCGGTCAAATAATCCCGAATAGCACGCTGTGCAAGGCTCGTCTCTCGATGTAATAAAACCGGTGCATTTTCACTTACTCCACGTTTACGAATTTCTCTCCACACTCGTTTCAAGTACTGTAAATCGCTCTTCAAAGTAGTTTTGGCTGTGCCAGCGCTCACCGTACGCACAATAACTCCAAGGCCCTTGCCTGGCTCAATACCTGTCATCATAGCACGCAAGCGTTGACGTTCTTCGTCATTATCCACCTTGCGTGACACTCCAATTTGCTCTTGCCCCGGTGTTAACACTAAAAATCGTCCGGCTAACGACAGCCAAGTCGTCAAAAAAGCGCCTTTATTGCCAGTGGGTTCTTTCACCACCTGTATAAGAATTTCTTGCCCGGGTTTTATAATTTTTTGAATAGGAGGAAATTTTTTCCCCTTCACTGTTTCTTGGTGTGACTGGTAATATTCGGGATGAATTTCATCTATTTGCAAAAAGCCATTTTTATTTGCACCATAGTTTACAAAGGCTGCCTGTAAATTAGTATCAATATTATTGACTACACCCTTATAAATATTTCCCTTAGTCTTTACTTGATGCAGCATTTCTAAGTAATACTCATGGATAATACCATTTTCCACCAGAGCTACTTCTACCTGCTCTCCTTGTACCATGCTGATAAACATCTTACGTTGAACGCTAGTGCTTTTTTTGACAGTAGAAGGCTTGGCTATACCTGGTTTTCCGGTATTAAGCGATGTGCCGACACTTTTTTTCTCATTTGTGGCTTGAGCTTCTTCATTAAGATCTTGCTCTTCAGCAAATATTTGCGTTTGAGTGGCACGTTTTTTACCACGTTTACCACGTCCACCACGACGTCCGCGTCGACTGGAAGGGGGTGCGTCTTCTGTACTTACCGCAGCAGGAGTCTTTTCAGGTTCATCTAGGGAAGCGAGGGGCGCAGAAGATGTAACAGATGATGTTTCTTCTTGTACAGGCGTATCTTGGAGAGTGTCTGTTTTTTGTTCCTTAGGCTTAGAAACACGACGGCGGGGTTTTTTCTTTTCACTCACAGAAACAGATACTGACGAGGTTTCGACCTTGTCACTTACTATATCCACCGAAGCTGTTTTTTCTTTGACAGTTTCCGCAGCTTGTGAAATTTCTTTGGATTCTAAAGAAGTTTTTTTAGCTCTTCCTCGAACTGAACTGGTGGCTTTTAACGGTTTTTTAGATGTTTTTTCGGGTATTTTTGCTTCACTTGTAGGGAGCTTACTTACTGTTTCTTGTGCATTTTCAGCGTTTTGCCCACGCCTTGCTCTCACTGTCGGTTTTTTGACTGCATCTTTTTCTGATATATCGCCTTTGGCTGAGGTAGCCACTAAAGAAGCTTTTTGCGATGAGCTTCCTTTATTTTCTGAGCTTTTTGTGGGGGAAGTTTCAACTAAAGTATTCCCTGTTTCCTCAGCTGTTTTAAGTGCTTTAGACGCTTTCGTTGCTCTAGGAGTGGTAGTTCTGGCTGAGGCTTTCTTTGCAGGAGCACTGTTCAGCTCAGAGGGCGTTTGTAAGGATATATTCCCTTCTATACCATCGGTACTAGTCGTTTTTTTTCTAGCAACGGTTTTTTTCTTAGCAGATGTTTTTGATACAGTTAATAAAGCAGAAGCATCGTGTGTCGGCGTTATATTTTCTTCACTTTTTACAGTATTTTTTGATGTTTTTTTAGGTGTTTGTGTTTTTCTTGGGCTAGATTTTTTTTTGCCCACTTCCTTGTCGGTAGTTTCGATATCATTTGTATGATCCACAGTCATATATATCCTTTAGGATGAAATTTCTCAGCCATATACCGTCGCTGATGACGGACTTGCATATATTATAATGTAGTCAGAACACATGCTCGTATTTGATATAAGGCATACTGTTGTTTGCCCCTTTAAGCGCTTGCAAGTAGTCCTAAGACTAAGGATTTTTGAAAAAAACGCAAGCTATTCCCTACTCTAAATAAAATTTCTTATAAACACTCAAATTTATAGCACTAATCAATAGTAAATGTACCACATAGTGCTTATTATACATTAGAGTATGGCAAAAAGACATGCTGCAAACAGTAAAAAACTAGGAAAAGTCTGCCCATATGTGTCAAAAAAAAAATGTTTTTTACCCTAAAGTTTTTTCCCACTCATAATCATAAACACAAAAACATTTGTATTTATTAAATAAATAGTTTTTGGCACACCACTTGCTAAGAGAGAAGTACAGCTAAAACCCTCAAGGAGGTAGATTATGTCTTTGGTCATAAATAACAACCTAATGGCAAACAACGTCGCAAGAAATTTGAACATCCACTACGGAAATCTTGCCCAATCCACACAAAGGCTCTCGTCCGGCCTTCGTATCAACTCCGCAGCTGATGATGCAGCTGGCCTTGCAATCCGCGAATTGCAACGTGCAGACATTGCAAGCCTTAACCAAGGCGCCCGCAATGCTAACGACGCCATCTCCATGATTCAAACCGCTGACGGTGCGTTACAAACCATCGACGAACAGCTCATTCGTATGAAAGAGTTGGCAACACAGGCAGCCACGGGTACTTATGATTCTACCCAGCGTCTAATGATTGAATCGGAATATCAATCGCTGGCATCAGAAATCACCCGTATCGCTAACGCCACAGATTTTAACGGCATTAAACTGCTCGACGGTACTTTGTCCGGTGACCACAATGGTGAAGGACTCAAATCCATGGGCGCACTCAAGGTTCACTTTGGTACAGCTAACGACAGCGCAGAAGATTACTACTATATCAGAATTGGGGATTCTACTGCTTCTGCCCTTGGTGTCGGTAACCAAAGTAGCTTAGATCCTGAACACAGCATGGGTTATACTGTTTCCACACAGTCTCAAGCTCAGGCAGCGTTGGTAGCGCTTACAGAAGCTATCATCTCTAAGGATAAAATCCGCGCTCACCTTGGTGCTATACAAAACCGTTTAGAAGCAACAATCAGTAACTTGAACATCCAGGCGGAAAACATGCAAGCCGCCGAATCACGAATCTCGGATGTGGACGTTGCCACAGAAATGACAGAATTTGTGCGCAACCAAATCCTCACCCAGACTGCGGTAGCCATGCTGTCGCAAGCTAACTCACTGCCAAAGATGGCCCAACAACTCATTGGTGGTTAATAAGTCATCTTATATATAGGCTGTGGCAGACCAAAGACGGGAGGCCTGGAGTTAGACGGACTCCAGGCCGGTCTGAAAAAGGTCTAAAACACACAGTTCACAGCCGGCAGCAACGTTTTTGTGAGAAGGTGCTTAAGTGCTTAGGTGCAGTGCCCTATTCACTCTTAGCGCATGGGAAAAAAATATTCTTATGCCTTGGATGCGCCCTAGAACGCAGCTTCAATGTCAGAAGATTAGCTTCTTAGGTATAAAAAGGTATAGTATATTTACGGGCTACACTAAAGCCATACGGCTGAATAGGAAATATTATAAACTTTCCTGCAAGGCAAGACGAGCAGCTTCTTGTTCCGCACGTTTTAAGCTTTGTCCGGTAGCCAAGAAAATCCGCCCATCGGGCAAGGCAAGGCGCACTTCATAAACTTTGGCGTGTTCTGGGCCAGAACTTTTTTCTAGCACATAGACTGGACGGTCTTTGTGCAGGCGTAGCATTGTTTCTTGTAACTGCGTTTTGTAATCTTTACGCAGGTGCTGTTGTACCTTTTGGGGGAAATGCGCAGAAAAAATACGCAGAACAACGGCAAAACTAGCATCATAGCCACCGTCTTGAAAAACTGCTCCAAGCACTGCCTCAAGAGCATCGCTGAGCACGGTATCTCTTTGACGTCCGCCTTGATTTTCTTCACCACGTCCAAGATAAATACAGGTGTCGATTTCAAGTTCTCTGGCAATATTTGCCAAAGAATTTGCTGAAACTAAAGAAGAGCGCATGCGAGTAAGGTCTCCTTCGCGCACGTCGCTAAAACGGCTAAAAAGCACTGAAGAAACGCACAATTCAAGCACTGCGTCACCCAAAAACTCTTGACGCTCGTTGTGTTCAGCATTTTTTTTGTTTTCATTTGCCCAAGAACTATGGGTCAATGCTACTTCTAAATAGTGTATATTTTTAAATGTATACGTTATTTTTTTTTGTAATTCACAAAATTTTCCCGCACATTGCTCCATAAAATCTCCTCAAAACACATTCATCATTACGCTCGGTAATGACATAAAAACTCATTCTATTCCTCAATGTTAGCATATGGCATTTTTTACGCAACATGTCAAGATATTCACAAAAACCTTATAAAAATATATCCATCATTGCCCTATACACTGTATATTTTTATCTTGACAGTAAAGCTGCATACGTCTACTTAACTAGGATATATTTTAAGGAGATACACATGGCATCAGATATTCGTTTGTTTAAATTAGTCACAGGGGAAGTTGTTATTGGAGAATATGACGCAAGCACAGACACCGTAAGTGCTGTATGTTCTGTGCAAAGAGCTAACACCAAGGACGGTGGCATGCAACTCATTATGGTTCCTTACGGAGTTCCCTTTGAAACCACTCTTGGCGGTGCCATTGAAGGAAAAAATATTCTTTACCGCTACATGGAGACCCCTCAAGAATTGCAAGATAAATATACTGAAATTATTGAAAATATCAAAAAAGCAGGCTCTATTGGTAAATTAGAATTTACTAAACCTGTAAGTAACTAATTGATATAATATAAAAATAGAATTTTTTAGGAAAGTACTTTTAGAGTGCTTTCCTTTTTCATTATAAGGATAAGTCATGAGAGAATTTTTACCCATTCTTCCCCGTCCTAGCCGTTATTTGGGCATTGAAGAAGGGGCCGTACATAAAGAAGCACACACTTGCAACTTACGCATGGCCCTTGCTTTTCCAGATACTTACGAAGTTGGTATGTCCTACCTTGGGCAAAAAATTCTCTATGGGGTTTTGAAGGCTCACAGAACTTGGTGGGCAGAAAGAGTCATGGCGCCTTGTCGTGATAGCAGGGAGATTTTACAAAAAAATAACGCTCCATTATGCACCCTTGAATCCGACACGCCCTTAGCGCAAATGCACGCCATAGGTTTTTCTCTCACACATGAACTTGCCTATACTAATATTCTCTATATGTTAGACCTTGGACATATTCCATTACGTAGCAAGGACAGGGGAGATGACTTACACTCCTACCCCATCATTATTGCTGGTGGTGGTGCCACCTTAAGTGCCGAACCTTTAGCGCCATTTATGGATTTAATGGTACTTGGTGAAGGCGAAGAGGCACTTGTAGAAATAGCGCACTTGCTTGTTAAAGCAAGGTCAGAAAATATCAGCCGCTCAGATTTTTTGGCACAGGCTCGGCATATTCATGGAGTTTATGTTCCTAGTCTTTTTGAAGAAAATTCAGACGGCAGTTTACGCCCTGTGTTCGAGGATTATACCAAGGTGCATCGCCGTATTGTGGCAGATATGCAAGACAGCCCTTATCCTACAACGCAGGCTGTACCCATTGGTGCTGTACATAATCGACTTTCTCTTGAAATTGCAAGAGGTTGTACACGTGGGTGTCGCTTTTGCCATGCAGGCATGGTTTACCGTCCTGTACGTGAACGCTCTCTTCCTGATATAGAGCGTATTTTAAATGAATGTCTTAATAACACAGGTTTTGATGAAATTTCGTACTTATCGTTAAGTACAGGAGATTTTTCCGCCCTTAAAACGCTTTTTATGAGCACCGTTGACCGCTGTACACAAGAACAAATTTCCGTATCCTTGCCTTCCTTGCGTGTAGGTTCCATTGATGACGCCATCATGCAGCGCATGGCCGGCATTCGTCGTACCGGCGCTACTCTTGCTCCAGAAGCAGGGAGTCAACGTCTGCGCGATGTCATTAATAAAGGCATTAGCGAAGAAGATATTCTCTTGCATGTACAAAAGCTTATGCAACATGGATGGCAACAGGTAAAGCTTTACTTTATGATTG
>CAYJHS010000013.1:0-20924 GCA_964369815.1 uncultured Desulfovibrionaceae bacterium | reverse complement strand
GGTAGAATTTCCATGTATTTTTGAACGCACATGATGCGCCAAAGCCCCCACAGCAGAAATATCTTTACAGACAAAAAGTTGCACTCCGTCTTCATAAGAAAGACGCTCATGCTCCATAACCTTTTCAAATACTTCTTTTAAACCAAGTTGCGTATAATAATTGACGTTAAGCATAGTTTGCGAGTATGTTCTTTCGGGCACGAGCTGTCAATATTTTTTGCTTGCTCAGACTGACATATGATACGGTAATCTAATTGTAAATTTAATTTATAGAGAGTCTTACATTAACAATAGGCTGTATAATTTTGGAAAGGTTTTTTAAGCAATTTGCGGCGACGAAGCGAAGCGGAGGTGCTGCACCGCGAAAAAAATTTTACCAAAGTCATACAGCCATCCATAAATTTGTGAAAAAACCATGACAAAAAGTATCACCCTTGGCATTTCTCCATGCCCTAACGACACCTATATTTTTCACGCACTTTTGCATGGCCTTGTCCCCATGCCTTTTGAAATTGAATATATTTTGGCCGATGTGCAAGAGCTCAACAGACGAGCCTGCCAAGGAGAATTGGACGCCACCAAGCTTTCCGCCGGTGCCTTGCCCAGCGTACTAGCGCAGTACGCTGTCTTAAACAGTGGCGGCGCACTGGGTTTTGGCTGCGGGCCGTTACTCGTGACTAAAAAGGACTTATGCCCTTCGAAGTATAAAAATGCGTCCATCGCCATTCCCGGTCATATGACCACCGCCGCCGTGCTCTTGAATCTGCACGGTGACTTTGCGGGTGCGCGCCATGAAATGGTTTTTGATGCCATTATGCCCGCTGTGCTCAATGACGAAGTAGACATGGGGCTCATTATCCACGAAGGACGCTTTACTTACGAGAGTCTTGGATTGCGTAAAGTGCTTGACCTTGGTGAATGGTGGGAAGGGTTTTATCATCTGCCCTTGCCGCTGGGCTGTATTGCGGTGCGTCGTGACCTACCAAAAGATGTAGGACTAGCACTAGAAGCAGGCATCACCCAAAGTATTGAATTTGCAAGAGCGCATCCCGAGGCCAGCAAGGACTTTATCCATAGCCATGCACAAGAGCTTTCTGATGAAGTCACCTGTGCCCACATAAAAACTTTTGTTAATGATTACAGTTTGCACCTTGGAAAAGATGGACAAAGTGCCATACAAAAATTTCTTTCCACAAGTCCTCATATGTCAGAACAAAGCCCACAGTCCATATTTTTAAATACATAAGGTCATTATGCATCCCCTAAAGACTACTTTTTTCTCCACTGCTGAAGCCAAGCGTCTTGTAACCCTTGGCATGCCCATATTTATTGCACAAGTGTCCGGCGTAGGCATGAACCTTGCTGACACCATCATGACCGGACAAGCCAGTTCTGTGGATATGGCTGCAGTAGCCGTGGCCTGTTCTGTTTGGCACCCTATTTCCTTGTTTGGCCTTGGGGTGTTACTTACCATTTCTCCTTTGTCAGCGCAGCTTGTGGGCGAAGGCAGAAGCAAGGATGTCCCCCATATTCTGCGCCAAGGACTATGGTGTGCACTTATGCTTGTGGTGCCGCTCATGCTCCTTTTTTATGTCATATCCACGCATATGGGCGCCTTCAAGCTCACTGGAGACCTTGAGCAATTAGCCGGCGGCTATCTGCGTGCGGTGTTATGGGGTTTACCCGGCTACTATATATTTATTTGTGCGCGTGGTTTTGTGGAAGGTTTTTCCATGACTCGCCCCGCCATGGTTATTGGCGCTATTGCTCTTGCCATAAATATTCCTATTAATTATATTTTAATCTATGGCAAATTTGGCATGCCAGAACTTGGTGCAGTGGGTTGCGGCGTAGCGACAACCATTTGCTTTACCTTTATGGGTGTAGCCATGGTGCTCTATATATGTACCGCAAAAAAATTCAAGCATTTACGTCCCATTTTTAAACCTCTGTTTACAGCGTCCAGCACCCCCGTATTGGACAGTAAAGGACGTCCACAACCACGCTTTGATACACATAATATCAAAAGAATTTTCCGCATTGGCCTACCGGGAGCGTTGGCCATGCTTTTTGAGGTGACTCTTTTTGCCGCAGCGGCACTTGCCATTGCCCCCCTTGGTACCGACGCTGTGGCAGGGCATCAGGTGGCTTCTAGCATTGCACAAGCCCTTTTTATTATACCCCTTTCTGTGAGCCTTACCACTACCATTAATATTGGCCATTACCTTGGTGCAGGGCAAATTACCAGAGCTCGCTATACCATTTGGACAACGCTTCTTATTGGCCTTGGTATTGCCTGCTTAATGTCTTTACTTATTTATGTTTTTAGGGGAGATATTATACATTGGTATAATGACGAAGCCGCCGTTACAAGTCTTGCTATGGTACTTATTGTCTATGCAGCTTCCTATCAAATTGTGGATAGTCTGCAAATTATTGCCGTGGGAATTTTGCGTGGTTATAATGACACCAACATTCTGTTTGTGGTAAGCTTACTAACTTATTGGATTATTGGTTTTCCTCTTGGTTACACACTGTGCCATACAGACATCTTGGTTCCGGCCTTGGGGCCAGCGGGCTTTTGGTGGGGCTTTATTGTGGCGTTGAGTATCAATTGTGTCTGTTTTTGTTGGCGTATTATTTACCTTAATAGGCTGAATTCCAAACAGGTACATCATAAGATAAGTAAGTAATGCGGCTATTGCCTAAACTCGGCATAGAAAACAGGTGTTTTTTTGCGCTTTTCACCAGTATAGTATAAAAATACTGTTGAAAAGCTTAACTTTACATTTTACAGGAATATCCACTGGAAAGCGGAATAAGCTCGCTATGGGGATGTTGCAAAAATGCAATTGGTGTCGATGCAATTGACACCAGCATTTTTGCAATGTCATCATAAGCTAGCGAAGTAAAAATATAAATAGAATTTTTTACTAGTAGGCTTATGCTTTTAAAGCTTACCTTAACGCTTAGAAAAAAGTAGCTGCTGCAACTGCACCACGGTGCTGACACCTTGATGTTTGCTATCTGGTTGAATTATAGGCATATAGCCAAGGCGTGAAGCTTGCCCATAACGAATTTCTTGTGCAGACACAGGGCGAATTTGTCCATTTAAGTCCACCTCACCCCAAAGCACAGAGCGTTCCGGCAAAGGAATATCATAAAAAGATGATAGCACCGCCGCCACCAGCGCCACATCCATACCTGGGTCAGAAAGGCGCATCCCGCCCCCCACTTTAGCATAAATATCCACCTGCCCAAAGTTGAGCTTAAGGCGTTTTTCCAGCACAGCCAATAGCAAATGCAGGCGGTTAGTGTCAAAACCAAGTCCTGTACGCCGTGGAATGGCAAGATAAGAGCGTGTCACGAGGGCTTGCACCTCCACCGCCAGTGGCCTGTGCCCATCCACCGCCATAACCACCGCCGTGCCACTTAAGGATGCATCCCGAGCCCCAAGAAAATACGTGGAAGGATCATCAATAATGTGCATACCTCCTTGCACCATATGGAACACGAGCAATTCTTCATTGGGGCCAAAACGATTTTTGAATACCCGCAAAAGGCGAAACATTTGTCGTCTATCCCCCTCAAGGGAAATCACCGTATCCACCATATGTTCAAGCAAGCGTGGGCCAGCCAAGTTTCCTTCCTTAGTGACATGCCCCACGAGAATTAAAGTCGTACCGCTTTGACGGCAACGCTCTAGCAGATCCGTCGCCACGGCTCGTACTTGACTTACATTGCCAGGGAGCCCTTCCGCCTCAAGAGAACTTAGCGTTTGCACCGAATCTACAATGAGCAAAGACGGCGGCGTGTTATGTGCAGAATTTTCAAGAATGGGGTGTAAATCTTCCACACTGGTAGTAGATACGGCGAGCAAGTTATCGTGCAAAACCTGCAAACGCTGCCCACGACCTTTAATTTGCGGAAGAGACTCCTCGCCGCTGGCATATAAGACTTTGCGTCCGGAAGCCGCCACAGCACCGGCCACTTGCAAAAGCAAAGTAGATTTGCCAATGCCTGGCTCTCCGCCCACAAGAATGGCAGCTCCAGGCACAAAACCCTTGCCAAGCACCCTATCTAGAGCATCAAGACCAGTACCAAAGGCTTCATGCCCTTGGTCATCCACATGGGCTAAGGGAATGGGCTTTGAAGACACTTGTGTGGAAATTTTTTTAACTCCGGATTTAGCCTTAGTTTGCACAGGCTCAAGGGTATTCCACTCTGCGCAAGCGGGACACTTTCCATGCCACTTGGCAGCTTGTGCGCCGCAGGCAGTGCATTGATATATTTCGCGGATTTTATTGGACATAGGTTTATTTCCCATGTGAAAATTTTTATGGCATTTTTAACGTACTACAACAACACAACGCAATACTTATGTGGTGCTTGCCAGATTTTAACAAAAAAACTATTGATTATTCGCTACCTTATGATGACATTGCAAAAATGCTGGTGTCAATTGCCTCGACACCAATTGCATTTTGCAACATCCTCACAGGTAGCTTACTCTGCTGTGCAATGAATAATCTTTGCGGCATACAAAATTAAGCTTTTCACTGAGATAGTATGAAAACACAATTGGTATCGATGTAATTGATGCCAATATTTTTATCTATATCAGTGAAAAGCACAATTAAGCACCTGCCTCTGATACAAAGTTAAATAAATAGTAACAAATACTTATCACAAGCAAAAACACCTATGATATGCAAAATTAAGCTTCTGTCGGCATACTCTAAAAATACAATTGGCATCGATGTAATTGATGCCAGTATTTTTAGAGAATACCGACAGAAGCGCTAAAAAAATAAATTCGAGTTTTAGATGTTTTACTGTTCTTGCTTTACATCTTTAGCTGAAAGCACTTTTACCCCTAACTCTGCCACTTCCGGTGGTGGATTATAAAAAAGTACCATAAAGGGCACTTCGCCGCCCTTGGGAACATTGGTATTTTTGGTAAGAATTTCTATTTCATTATGTAAAAAAGATTCCAATTCATCTTCTCCAAGTACTTGCAATTGGAAAAGCGACAATGCCGTACCTGCCAATTGCTTCTTGGACATGAGTGTAGATTTATTGGGAGCATAGATGGCTGCTTCAACCTCTATGAGCTCTTTAGGCACAGGAAATTCGTTAACAACCTTACCTTCTACAACGAAGATATCACCAATTTTTTCATTTTTCACATAATATTGGCGTACGTCACGCATGGTCATAAGTTCCACACTCTTAGCAATTTCCGCTGCTGTGGGAGCTGGTTTTTGTGGTTCTTTGAATATAAACCACCATGCCGCTCCGCCGCCACCAAGGCAGAGGATGAGCACCAGTACACTTATGATAATTTTAGTTTTTTTCCCTTTGCCCTTTTCCCCGTCGTCCTTTTGGGTAGGGGCATTATCAATGCTAAAATCATCCAAATCTCCTGCATCTGCACTCACTTGCTCTGTTTCCGGCACAGGGCCAGTATAAGGGAAGACATGCTTGCACACCGAACAACGCAATTTCACATTGGGGCGCAACACAGAGTCAGGAAGATTAAATCTGCTTTGGCATTGAGGGCATTGTATTTCCACGCTATACTCCTACAAAAAACATAAAAGCAACTTGACGACCTAATTTAGTCTGAAATAATTACACAAATATCTGGAAGATTACGGTATTTTTCAGCATAATCAAGACCATAACCCACCACAAAACCTTTTTCAATGTGAAAAGCCACAAAATCCGGCGTTACTTTCACTTCACGCCTTTCTTTTTTATCTAAAAGAACCACAGTACGCAAGGATTCGATATTACGCTTTCCAAAAAGTTCATATAAATAGTTTAAACTATGCCCTGTATCCACTATATCTTCCACAATAAGCACATGTTTACCACCAAGAGGCAGCTCTACATCTTTATTCATAGAGACAGAGTGCGAAGAATATTCCTTATACCCATAACTGCAGACACGCACAAAATCCAGCTCAATATTAGGCTTTTTTAAGGCACGCACAAGGTCAGCAAAAAAAATACTGGCCCCCTTAAGCACACCCACCACCACTAAGGGTTCATCCCCATAGACAGCGTCAATTTCTTTGGCAAGAACTTGAATGCGTTGTGCTATCTCTTCTGCAGAAATAAGTGTCCGAATTTCTTTAATTTCCATAAATACCTTCTAGAGATTAATAAAGACCGCGGTCTCATCGCAATCTGGATATTTTGGACAATGTACACAATCTGCCCATATTTTCTGCGGTAAAACGTCCTTATCCACCACAGTAAAGCCAAGTTTTATAAAAAAACCTTCCTTATAGGTAAGGGCGAACACCTTGTCTATGTTCAATTGTTTGCAATCTTCCATACAGCGCTCGACAATTTTGCGCCCAAGGCCTTGCATGCGCATGGAATCATGCACAACTAGGGAACATACCTCGGCTAAGTTATCCCAAGTGGGGGCCAAAGCACAGCACCCCACTATGGAATTATCAGGCATTTGCGCCACATAAAAGTCGCGGATATGTCTGTATAGATGACTCAGTGCCCGCGGCAATAAAAGGCCTTGCTTAGCACAGTCCATGAGTAATTGATGAATATCCTTCACATCGCCCATGTGCGCACGACGAATAATCACATCTGCCATAGTTCTTATTTCCCTAGTGCTTTATCGATGGCTGCGTTTAACTCACCTTCAGAGATAAGACCGGCAGTATTGGACAGCACTTCACCATCTTTATCAAACATGGCATTGTGCGGAATAACACGCACTTTAAAAAGCTGTCTTAATTCATTATCGGCTACATACACTTGATACTTTATGCCGTATTGCTTCAAAAAGTCAGGCAAAAGTTCTGGTTTTTGGTCAACGGACAAGCCAATAATAACCACTTCGTCGCCTCTTTGACGTGCCACAGAAACAAGGGAAGGAATCTCTTTTTTACAAGGTGGGCACCATGTGGCAAAAAAGTTTACAAAGACGGCTTTGCCCTTGTTTTCTTCCAAGATTTTTTCAAGTCCAGCCACGCCAATTCTTTGCGGAATACCCCCAGAGTAGGAATTACTCGATTCGCTCGATGAAGCATTGCTAGACGCATTATCGCTAGGTGTGTCTTTGCCAAGCACACTGGAGAGAGCACTTCCGGCTATGCCAGAAACATCAACGCTTTCTCTTTCAGGTTCAGTGTTACTGGTAGCTCCACTGAGTATTTCAGATATGCTTGCTGCTTGGGCGCTATCTGTAGTATTTAAAGTAAACATAAGGCATGAAATACATAAAAGTTGCAATAAAAGTTTCATAATTTTTCCTTTCAGTACAAAAGTACTAGAGTAAAGATTTTGCAAGACGCACAGCCCCTACGGCATCTGTCGAGTAACCATGCGCACCAATAGCATCGGCAAAAGCTTGTGTAACCACAGCTCCGCCCACCATAACCTTCATGGGGAGTTTACGCTCCGCCACCAACTTGATGGTATCTTCCATACGCACCATAGTTGTGGTCATCAGCGCAGAAAGCCCAATGAGATTCGCCTCATGCTCTTCAGCACAGCGAATAATATCTTCTGCCTTCACATCCTTGCCGGCATCCACCACTTCAAAACCGTGGTTACCAAGCAACAAGGCAACAATATTCTTACCAATATCATGAATATCACCCTCCACTGTGGCAAGCACAATGACAGGACGTTTTTCTTGCCCACGCATTTTTTCAAGCAGTGGCTTCACATGCTTAAAGGCCGTTTGCATGGTTTCAGCCGAGCGAATTAGCTGTGGTAAGAAATATTCACGAGTTTCATACTTTACCCCCACTTCGGTAATGGCGGGGATGAGCTTTTCTTGTACGAGCTGCATGGGGTCAGCTCCGGCATCCAGTTCTTTTTGTACCAACGGCACAACGCCATCTTTATCACCCATGAGCACCGCTTCAAAAATACTCGTGGCACTTTCTTGGCGCTGCCCTTGTTTTTTGCTATGTACCTCACCAGTGTTGGCACCGCTCCACTGAGCATAATTTTGTATAAAATCAGAAGCGTTAGCGTCTTTATTCAAAAGAACATTGGCGGTATCACACACTTCACGCAGGCGCACATTATCAGGATTACCGATACAAGAACTCAAGCCCGCCCCCACGCTTAAGCCAAGGAAGGTGGCGTTTAAAAGCTCACGTGCCGGCAAGCCAAAAGAAACATTAGAAAGGCCAATGGTGGTAGGAAGCCCCTCACGCACGCACCAACGAATGGTTTCAAGGCATTGGCGACCAGCCTCACCCTTGGAAGACACCGCCAGTGCCAGCACATCCACCATGAGCAAGTGACGAGCTATGCCAAGAGCGTCGGCTTGTTCCAGTAATTCTTCCAAAATAGCAATGCGTTCTGTGGCACGCACCGGCAAATCACGCCCTTTGAGTGGCAGCAAAATAAAGGGGGCGCCAAAGTCACGACACAGGGGCCCAAGAGTTTCCATGCGTCCGGCTTCCCCGCTGATGGAATTCACAAGGGCAGAGCCAGTGCAATAAGGCAAAGCCTTAGCAATGGCATCTACATTGGAAGAATCTAAAGAAAGGGGCGTGTCAAAACGTTCTGTGAGGCGCAATACCAATTCTGGTAAAGCCACACTTTCATCCACCATGGGCGCTCCCACATTAACATCAAGCAAGGACACGCCAGCTTGCATTTGTTCTTCGGCAAAACGCATGGCAAGACCATACTCAGCGGCTTGCAACTCTGCGATAAGTTGTTTTTTGCCAGTGGGATTAATACGTTCCCCGATGAGGGTAAAGGGATATTCTTCACCAATGCGCACAAGCTGCGAGCGGGTAGTTAAGACCACACTGCCGGCTGTCACTCGCACTGAAGGGCGACGCAATTCGCTCTCGCCAATGGCTCGCTTTAAAGCCGCAATATGTTCCGGTGTTGTACCACAACAACCACCAAGAAGCTGTACCCCTGCTCTGGCAAAACGAGCCGTTTTTTCCGCAAAACTTTCAGGGTCTAAACGAAATACCGTCTCTCCATTAATGAGTTCTGGCAGACCAGCATTAGGTTCAACAATAACAGGAACCCTTGAATATGACAGCATTTCTTCAATAACCGGCACCATTTGTTCTGGCCCTGCACTACAATTGGTACCCAGTGCCACCACACCAAGGTTTTGCATGGTTTCCACAAAAATTTCCGGAGTAGAGCCGGTCAAACTTACGCCATCCTCAAAAGTCATGGACACCATAATGGGCAAATTACACTGCCGGCGAATAGCCACCACTGCCGCCCGTGCTTCAGCTAAGTCAAATTGCGTCTCTATGAAAAAAACATCCACGCCGCCGTGAAGCAATCCACGCACTTGCTCTGTATAAGACTCAATAAGTGTGCTTGGCTCAAGCTCCCCCAAGGGACGTGCAAAATATCCCGTAGGTCCCATATCGCCAGCCACAAAAACTGGACGATTTGCTCCATCAGCTGCGGCACGAGCCACCTTAGCGACCTTAGAATTATAGCTAAAAACATCCATGCCCTTGGGCATTTTCAAGGCATTGCCCCCAAAAGAACAGGTCAGAATAATATCAGAACCAGCATTGATATACGCCTTATGAATATCCTGCAAAATATCTGGGCGTGACAAACAAAATTCTTCTGGACTCATACCCACCGGCAAGCCCGCAGACTGAAGCATGGTACCCATGGCACCATCCAATAACATAAAACGCCCTTGTTGTAAGGCCTGGCAAAAACTCTTCATAATTTCCTATCCTCAAAAGTGACTCTAACTATACAGCCAAAAGTCCCTTACAAATAATATTCACGATTTTCTTTAAGACAAGAAATTCACAAATAAAAAAAAATAAAAATTAATCTACCTTTATCATTCAAAATAAGCAAATGGGAAATACGCAGAAAAAATATCCATTAAAAAAAACAATATTTTTTATCAAACACCATGTTTTATAAGGATAAAAAAAGAAAAAATTTCCTGCAACGACCGTCCATATTTAAAGCTGTGCAATCAAGTTTTTTTATGTTATAAGGAAACTGTTCGCCTTCTTTGCACTTTTGGCCCTTTACCCAGAGTCAAAAGAACTAAAAAAAACTGTTTCTTTTTCACGGCGCCAGCACAAGCTGTTTTCACAGCATAACAATCGAGAATATATATGAAAAAAAATACAAAAGCTACTACTAAAAATACGCCTTCCCCCAAGCGTTCGAAAAAAAAAGTAGATGTTGAAGTTATAGATGCGCCAGAAGATCCCAAAAAGGCATCCCAAGGCTCTTCTATGGCCAAAAACGCAGTAGTAGCCGCGCAGGATATGAGCGCTCACGACAGTGACACCTTTGACGGTGAAGACATCATTGACCTTGATGCCCCCCACCCAGATGACGATGAAGCCATAGATTTAGATGACTTAGATGTTGACGCTGAGGAAAATCTCACTGACCATGATTCCGACATAGAAAATGCACCACACATTACCAAAACTTCACTGCCACGCATAGCCAACAGTCGTGACAATTTACATTTATACCTCAAAGAGATAAGTCGCTTTCCTATGTTAAAACCTGAGGAAGAACAAGAACTTGCTCATAGGGTTTTGCAGTCAAACGATGCTGATGCGGCCTTTCGCTTAGTATCTTCGCACTTGCGCCTTGTGGTAAAAATTGCCATGGATTTTCAACGCCGCTGGATGCAAAATGTGCTCGATCTCATCCAAGAAGGCAATGTCGGGCTTATGCGTGCGGTAAATAAATTTGACCCCGACAAGGGTATCAAATTTTCCTATTACGCCACCTTTTGGATAAAAGCATATATCCTTAAATTTATTATGAATAACTGGCGCATGGTCAAGATTGGCACCACACAAGTGCAACGCAAACTCTTTTTCAACTTGAACAAAGAACGCCAAAAGCTCATCTCGCAAGGTTTTGACCCCGACGCAGCCATGCTTTCTGAAAAGCTTGGCGTAAGCGTTGAGCAAATTCATGAAATGGAACAACGCCTTGGCGCATCGGACATGTCACTGGATATGCAGGTCAGTGATGCTACGGGTGGCGCTTCTCGCATGGATTTTTTACCGGCACTAGAACCGGGAGTGGAAGACAGCATTGCCAGCAATGAAATTGCTAAGCTTGTACAAGAGCATTTACAAAGTATCATTCCCAAGTTAAATGAAAAAGAAAATTATATTTTACAAAACAGACTTCTTTCCGACGAGCCTGTCACCTTGCGTGAAATTGGCGAAAGGTATAATGTCACGAGAGAAAGGGTGCGTCAGCTTGAAGCACGCCTTTTAGAAAAGTTGCGTCAACACTTGAGTAAAGACATACAAGACTTCTCTGAAGAATGGATAAATACCTAATATGAAAAACACCCTGAAGATTGGTGTCAGCATAGGCCTTATACTTACATGCTGCCTTTTTGTGGGACTTTCCGGTTGCTCCGCACAAGAATTTTCCATAAACAGCGGTTCTCTCGTATCGGCCAATGCGACCCCCCTTAAAAACAACCGTGCCACCAACTCAGTAAAGGACACTAAACAATATCAACTGG
The DNA here is from genome assembly GCA_964369815.1 of uncultured Desulfovibrionaceae bacterium. Taxonomy (GTDB): domain Bacteria; phylum Desulfobacterota; class Desulfovibrionia; order Desulfovibrionales; family Desulfovibrionaceae; genus CAYJAD01. Next base: position 9,406 of record CAYJHS010000013.1, on the reverse strand, counting down.
ATGGGCAGACAATCTATACCTATCTACTCTTTAATCGTGCTCTAAACCATGGGGATATTAAAGGTATAGTTTTTACTCTTCGTGAACTCACCAAAAACGATTTGCCCGAATTTATCTTTATGGATGCAGGCATTTTTGCCCTTGGTTCTGCATCTAAAGAATTTGTGGGCTTCATCGAAAAAGGCCTTGACCTATACCCAATGAGCACACCCCTCAACATGCTCTATGCCGAACTTTTACAAAAAATAGGAAGAAACAAGGACGCCATAGAACATATACAGGATTTTATTGAAGAAAACCCTCAAAGTATCGACGGTAAAGTTGAACTAGCCCTGCTTTTAATCAATGCAGCACAATTTACTGAAGCGGAAAAAATTCTCAGCGCTATTCCCTCTTCACAACGAACAGGACACATTGATTATTACCATGCCAAAGCCTTGCAAAGCCTTAACCGCAAAGCAGAGGCCATGCGATATCTGGAGCAAAGTATTCAAAAAATACCACACTTTGTGGATGCCCTCAATGACTTGGGCTTTATGTATGAGCAACAAAAAAACATTGCAAAAGCCATTGAAACATATGAAAAAATGCTTGGATTTTCTACGGCAAACGCTGAAGTTGCGCTACGACTTATCATGCTTTCACTCAGGCAAGATAATGCAGAAAAAGCCCTAGAATATTTTGAAAAATACCCTATGACACCTAGTATGAGCGTCACGGTGGCAAGTCTCTTTGTAGACGCTGGCTACAATGACATAGCAGAACCCATTTTATTGGCCTTACTAGACATTAAAGACTCTCCACAAGAATTATATTTTTATGTGGCGGCCATTGCCTACGCCCGAGACAGGGATATAAAAAAAGCTTATAATTGGCTGAAAAACATAACTAAAGACAACAAAGCTTATGCTCGAGCACTCCTTTTGCGCATGCAGCTTCTTATGGATTTACAACGCCTTGACGAAGCTTTGTTGGAATCTCGAGAAGGTAAATTTTCCATCCCTGAAGACCCTGAATTTTGGATGGCTGAAATACGCATTCTCGCAACCCAAGGCAAACTGAATGAAGCGCTTAACAATGTTAATGCTATATTTACTAAATGGCCAAAAAATATTGAAATTGCCTACCTTCGGGCCACGCTGCTTGATCGCACCGGCAACAAAAAAGGCGCATTTTTGGCCATGGAAGACATCATCAAACAAGACCCTAATTATTTCTATGCCTTAAACTATATCGGCTATACCCTTGCCGAAGAAAACCGTGACTTGCAACGTGCCATTAACCTTTTGCGCCGGGCAGTTTCTTTGTCTCCTGAATCTAATTTCATTTTAGACTCCTTGGCATGGGCACTACATAAAGCAAGAAAAAACAAAGAAGCATGGGAAGTTATTAATGAAGCTATTGCCGTGAGCCCCGTGCATGACCCCGCCATTTGGGAACATTATGCAGACATTGCGCGTACCCTTGGCAAAAAGAAAGAAGCACGTCATGGGTATAACAAGGCTTTGGAATTTTTACCGGAAAATGCCAGCAGCATTCAACGTAAACTCAATCAACTGTAGGAAATATCATGTTTACCACAAAGAAAAACCCGTATGTACTTATTTTATTAGGACTACTCCTCATTACTCTATGTGCCTGTTCCAAAAGCGTCACCCCACCCGAACCAGAAATTACCCCTGAGGAGCCCCCCAAAGAGGCCCCCAAAGTTGAAGCAAAGAAGACTGACGCAGAAATTTTTTGGGAAAAATATGTCCGCACTGCTGATACAAAAATGAAGCCCTTTCGCACGCAATTAAGCATGCGCTACGGCGTTGATGGTAAAACTGACCGTGCTAACGCTCTGCTTTGGGGCAATTCTGTAGAAGAAATGCGCCTTGATATCAGTGCCGGAGTGGGCGTTACCGTAGCAAAGATTTACGAAGGACCACGCCAATTTGTTATTTTCATGCCCCAAGAAAAAAAGGCCTATCGTCTTGTAGGAGCAGAAAAACCCCTCTTTACCATTGGCGTGCCCATGCCACTAGGTCTTGCTCACTTAACGCTCTTACTTAATGGGCAAAGTGCCAAAGTTTTTGGGGAAGAATACAGCGCCCCCCTAAAACCTAAAGAGGCAGAAATTCCCCAAGATATTCTTGAGGAACTTCCCAAAAATGCCGAGGCATACACCCTTACAAATCCATCTTTTACGGGAACTTTGGTGCTTGATGTAAAAGGGCTCCCCCTCTATTGGCAGGCTGCGGACAGCAAGAGTTGGAATATTGAATTTAACTATAAAGAGAAGCAGACTTTGCCTTTTAGGCTGACAATCACACATGCCGAAAGCAAGCGTAAAGCCTTGCTGGTAATAAAAGAAAGAGAATCTGGTGTAAAACCCTTTACGGGGGTCAAATTAAAACTTATCTTACCTACCAATACGCCCATTGCTCCCTTGGAAGAACTGGGAAAAGAAAAATAGTAAAGTAAACTACTAAAAACATAGTATATGAAGGAATGTATATGTCCAAAGCAGTACATATATCAACCGATCACGCAGGCCTTGCCTTGAAAGACAACGTAAAAACTGATCTTGAAAGTCAAGGCTATACTGTCATTGACCACGGCACCCACACCAATACTAGCTGTGACTATCCTGAATTTACACAAAAACTGTGCATTGCCATGCAAAACAACCCAGAGGATTTAGGAATTCTCATTTGTGGCACTGGCATTGGCATGTCCATCATGGCCAATCGCTATGAACATATTCGTGCGGCGCTATGTTGTAATGAATTTCAAGCTCTTGCTACTCGTGCCCATAACGATGCCAATGTACTATGTCTTGGGGAAAGAGTCGTTGGCGTAGGGCTTGCCCTTGGTATTGTGGACGCATTCATTAGGAGCCCCTTTGAACGCGGTCGTCACGCTCGACGCATTGCCATGTTTAACGAAAAATAAATACAGACTTTAACACTATTTTGTTATCTATAGAGCATTTTTGGAGAATTCATGTTATTATACAACACCCTTACTCGGAAAAAAGAAACCTTCACTCCTGTACATGCCGGTCATGTCAACATGTATGTCTGCGGAATTACTTCCTATGACTACTGTCATATAGGGCACGCTCGCTCTGCCCTTGTCTTTGATGTCTTGGTACGTTATTTCCGCCACTGCGGCTTAAAAGTGCGCTTTGTACGTAATTTCACCGACGTAGATGACAAAATCATCAATCGTGCCAACCAAGAGCAAAAAGATTGGCGCGAAATTGCCAAAACCTATATGCACGCTTTCCATGAAGATATGGATAGGCTTGGAATTTTACGTGCCGACGAAGAACCTTGTGCCACCGACTATATCGAAGAAATGCAGGCCATGTGCCAAAGACTTATTGAAACTGGCAAAGCCTATGCAACCCCTTCCGGCGACGTGTACTTTCGCGTGCGTGCCTATCCCCCCTATGGCAAGCTCTCTGGGCGCAGTTTGGACGATTTACAAGCAGGGGCACGGGTGGCCATTGGCGAAGAAAAGGAAGACCCGTTGGATTTTGCCCTCTGGAAAGGTGCCAAGCCAGGGGAACCTTTTTGGGAAAGTCCTTGGGGCAAGGGACGTCCCGGCTGGCATATTGAATGCTCAGCCATGAGCGAAAAATACCTCCCTCTCGACATTCACGGTGGCGGACAGGATTTAATTTTCCCACATCATGAAAACGAAATAGCGCAAACAGAAGCCTGTACCTGCAAAGAATTGGCAAAATTCTGGGTGCATAATGGATTTGTACAAATAAATTCTGAAAAAATGGCTAAATCCCTCGGGAACTTTAAGACCATTCGCAGCATCTTAGAAAGCTACCTTCCTGAAACGCTACGCTTTTTCTTGCTCGGCAAGCATTACCGTAGCCCCATTGATTTTTCCGATACCAGTATGGAAGAAGCAGAGCGTGGACAAAAGCGTGTCTATCAATGTTTGCAAGACGTAAACGCCGCCCTCACCCGAGAAAATTGGAAAAAAAGCCCCTTCCCAGCAGAATATATGGATGAATTGCAAAGTCTTGAAAAAGAAATTACCGCCTCCATGGAAGATGATTGCAACTCTGCAGCGGCGCTGGGACATATTTTTGCCTTAGTACGTCTTGGAAATAGAGCTTTAGAAGAAAAAAGTCATAAAGCTAGCCAAGGCCTCTGTGACTTTTTACAATCTTTACAAAAAATTATCCTCACTTGGGGACATGTGCTGGGACTTTTTACACAAGAGCCCTCTGCCTTCTTGCTCAGCTTACGCAACACCCAAGCCATACGCCAAGGCATTGATGTAAAAGCCGTAGAAAAACTTATGCTTGAACGTAAAACAGCCCGTGAGAATAAAGACTTTACCGCATCTGACGCCTTGCGTGACAGTATCGCCGCCCTCGGGGTATCTTTGCGTGATACGCCAAGTGGCGCAGTGTGGGACATACATTAAAAAGGTTTTATGTCGAGGTTCTATGAACGCTTTTCGCAAGTGCTCTTCCAAAAACATTGAAGGCATACATTTAAAAAAGCCGTTTTTGAGTAAAGTTATTGCTGTTTTTCTCATTTGCACCCTGTGTGTCGGGCATCTTTTCCTTGTACCGGCGCATGCATTCTTTGATTTTGGCATCAAAGACGAAAAAGAACTGGGGCGTAAATTTGAAGTTCTCGTACGCTCTCAGCTTCCCCTTGTGGAAGATCCGGAAGTCTCTCTTTATGTGCGTGGCATCGTCAATAGAATTGCTAAAGTCATCCCACCACAGCCCTTCCCCTTCCGTTCCGGGGTTATTTTACATAATAGTCTCAACGCTTTTGCCGTTCCCGGTGGAAATATTTTTATTTTCACCGGACTCATAATGCAGCTTGATAATGAAGCCGAGCTTGCCGGTATTATTGCCCACGAAATGGCACACGTCACCCAGCGTCACGTGGCAGATCGCATTGAAAGAGGACGAGTCATAAGTATTGCCTCACTTTTACTAGGTATTGCCGGCGTTGCAGCAGCCGGTGGTGAAGGCGCAGCCCTTGCCGTAGGCGCTTTTGGCGCTGGGCAATCTGCCATGCTTAACTATAGCCGCATGGATGAAACCGAAGCCGACCCCATTGGCTATCAATACCTTGTAGCTGCTGGCTATCCTCCCGAGGCCATGGCAGGCGGCTTTAAGAAAATCTACGAAAAAAGCGTCCTCACCGGTGGCGGAAAAGTGCCCACATACCTCTCCACACACCCTGATTTAAGTAGTCGTGCCACAAGCGTTATGGCGAAGGTACACACAAGCCCCGCACACATCCAACAGCGCAAGATCAACAACACTCGCTTTAAACGTGTGCAAACCCTTCTTTGGGCTCGTTATGGTAACATCCAAGCGGCAACGCATCGTTTTCAAAAGCAAAAAGATGCTTTGTCACTTATGGGAACAGCCATGGTTCTTGCCAGACAAAACAACGTGCGGGCTGCTACAACGGCTTTTGATAAAGCCCTAGCTGTCGGCTCCCATGACCCGCTCATACTAAGGGAAGCTGGCACCTTCCACTACAGAAAAGGAGACATGCAGCGTGCCGAGCAGCTTTTAACCAGTGCCTTGCAAAAAGACTCCCGTGACTACATGGCACAGTTTTACTACGCACGCCTGCTGGACGACACAGGTCGTACAAACCATGCTACCCCATACTATAAAAGCATTTTACGCACCCTCCCGCAAGACAGCGAAGTACATACCGCTTATGCCCGTACACTGGGTAAAACCGGCAACCATTTTCTTGCCTACTTGCACCTCGCTTATGGTTCCATGTATAGTAAAAAGAAAAAGAAAACAGAACAATATCTGAAAAAAGCACAAGGGCTCATCAAGACCAATCAAGACCGACAAGCTCTAGCTCGCTTTAACAACATCTATAAAGAATACAAAGCTATTTGGAAAAAAGGACTCTAATATGCAAACCCATGCTACCACCATTTTAGCCGTGCGCCACAATGGACAAGTTGCCATTGGCGGCGACGGACAAGTTACCCTTGGGCAAAGTATTGTCATGAAACACGGCGCCTGTAAAATCCGCCGTCTCTACAAAGGTAAAATTCTTGCCGGCTTTGCCGGCGCCACCGCCGATGCCTTCACCCTCTTTGAACTCTTTGAAGCAAAACTCGAAGAATCCCGCGGTAACCTCGTACGTGCCGCCGTAGAAATGACTAAAGACTGGCGTAAAGATAAATACCTGCGCCGCCTTGAAGCCATGCTCCTCTTGGCAGATAGCGAACACATTCTCGTACTTTCCGGCAATGGTGACGTCATCGAACCCGACGACGGCGTAGCGGCCATCGGCAGTGGCGGCGCCTATGCCCTGTCTGCCGCCCGAGCCCTTGTGCGTTACGGACAAGAAAATACCAGCGCTGAAGATATAGTGCGCCACTCCATGGGCATTGCCGCCGAAATTTGTGTATTTACAAATACACATTTAAGCTTGGAAGTATTATAAATTTTAGGGTGTTATTTTTTGGGGGAAACTTTTGTGAACAAAAGTTTCCCCCAAACCCCCTTCAAAAAACTTTCAATGCGGCAGCATATCATTGTTTAAAAGTATATTTTGCCGCAATGAAATCTTTATGAAAGTTATACTTTTAAGCATCGAGAAAACACGTATAGAACACGTTTCCCCCTCGTTGGCGTCCAATTTTTCAAGTGCGAAGCATGTAGAAAAATGGAGAGTGCTGGTTTTTGTATGATTTTGGGCGGCGTGTAAGATTTTTTCTGCTCACAAAAAAGAAAGCATTTTTCAAACTTGAGCGTACTCAGGTACGTGAGTTTGGAAAATGCTTTCTGATGCAGTGAGCAGGAAATAAGACTTTTGCATAATAAATTATGCAAAAGTCTTAAAGAGTATTGACTCAAGTCAATGCGACCGAAAATCAAAAATAGGGGAAGCTTTGCTTCACCGTTAAATGATTGATTTTCGTGTGTCTAATCCTGCACAAGCATATTTTTGTTCAGGCGTTATTGTCGCAAGCATAGAATACTTCAGTAAAAAATAACGGTGCAGGATTCTCAAAAAATGAAGACGCCAAAAGCGCACAAAAGTAAAAAAGCAAGAACATATAAAATACTATAAAGTCATGACAAAAACACCCCCTCACGCCACCATACAAGCCGGTTGCAAAATAAACCTCAGCTTAACCATCACCGCAAAACTTGAAAACGGCTACCACACCCTCGACTCCATCTTCTGGCCACTCACATCCCCTTGTGACTATCTGGATATATACCTAACCGGTAGACCGGATTTTAGCATGAGTTGCGACACAGAGGGCATTGACCTAAAAAATAATACCCTGACAAAAGCTTACACAACTTTTGTTAACGCAGGCGGTAAGCTTTCCCTGCAGGGCGCTAGCGGCTTGCACGTGCATTTGCGCAAAGGCATTCCCCATGGCGCTGGCCTTGGAGGCGGAAGCAGCGACGCTGCAAGCCTGCTGATGTGGTGCAATGCGCATACAGATGCCCCCCTGTCGGAAGAGATTTTGCATCGTTGTGCCTTGAGTGTGGGTGCCGACGTGCCCTTTTTTTTGTATGCAGCTCCAGCACGAGTGCAGGGCATCGGCGAAATTATCACTCCCTTGGAAAAATCATTGCAAAAAAAAATTTCTGGCCTCACTGCCGTTGTACTTTGTCCAGATATTAATATTTCAACACCTTGGGCATATGCAGCCTTTGACGAAATGCTCTTAAAAGAAAATATGAAAAAAAATACTAAAAAAAAGTTGACAAAGCCCGCCCTGAGCGATAAATACATCTTCGCTTGTGCAGGGAAGCACCATGAGGCTTTTCACAACGATTTTGAATGCGCTGTCTTTGCAGTGCATCCAGCCCTCGCAAAACTCAAAGAAGAGTTGTTGCAAAAGGGTGCCGATTTCGCTATGATGAGCGGCAGTGGTTCATCCATAGTTGGCATCGTGAAAGAGCAAGAGCAAGCAAAATGCTTAGCTCAAAGCTTCCACAGCGCACAGTGTAAGGTGTTTACTGCAACACTATAATATGCAGGGGTGTCGCCAAGCGGTAAGGCAACTGGTTTTGGTCCAGTCATTCGAGGGTTCAATCCCTTCCGCCCCTGCCATTTTTTATTCCGATGCGCTTTCGCACTAAGCGCGAGAAAGCAAAGGCACGTCATGTTTAATAATCTAAAGATCGTCACCGGTTCCGCTAATCCAGACCTCGCATTAGCCATTTGTGATCATTTAGGCTGTCAACTTACCCCTTCTCTCACCACTACCTTTAGTGATGGCGAAATTCGGGTAGAAGTTGGTGCCAATATTCGTGGTGATGACGTTTTTGTCGTGCAACCGACCTGTTCTCCTGGTAATAACAATATCATGGAGTTGTGTCTTATGCTTGATGCGCTCAAGCGTGCCAGTGCAGCGCGTATTACAGCGGTAGTACCCTATTATGGTTATGCCCGCCAAGACCGTAAGGTCAGCCCGCGTGCGCCTATTTCTGCCAAAATGGTTGCTGACTTTTTGCAACTTGCTGGCGCACAGCGTGTAGTCACTATTGACTTACACGCCGGTCAAATTCAGGGTTTCTTTGACTGCCCTGTGGACAATATTTACTGTGTTCCGGTGATGCTGGAGCATTTACGCAAACTGCCCGAAGGGGAAGTTGTGGTGGTTTCTCCCGATGCGGGAGGGGTGGAAAGAGCACGTGCCTATGCCAAACGCATAAATGCCGGCCTTGCCATTATCGACAAAAGACGTGACCAACCAAACCAAGCACAAGCTGTGCATGTTATTGGGGATGTGGAAGATAAAATCGCCGTTATTGTGGACGATATGATTGACACAGCCGGAACCCTATGTGCAGGTGCTGAAGTGCTTAAGGCTAACGGTGCTCGAGAAATTATTGCCTGTGCTGCACACGGTGTTCTTTCAGGGCCAGCCGTAGAAAGAATTAATGCCACTGACGCCTTAAAACAAGTTATCGTAACCGACACCATCCCCATGGCTGAAAAGTTGCAAAAATGTCCCAAGCTTACCGTAGCTAGTGTTGCTTCTTTGCTTGGTAAAACCATACACAATATTCACACCGGCTCTTCCGTCAGTGTGCTTTTTGTATAATAAAGAAATTCACCGTTTTAGCGGATATTATTTAAGGAGACCATCATGTCCATAGAAAAAGTTTTGAATGTGCAAAAGCGCGAGGGCCTTGGAAAAGGCTACAATCGCCGTCTCCGTGTTAAAAACATGGTTCCTGGCGTATTTTATACTGCCAAGGGTGATAATATTGCTGTAGAAATGCCTGCACTTCCATTGGATAAAATGTACAACGAAATGGGAAAAACAGCTGTGTTTACCCTTGAAATTGATGACAATGGTAACAAATCTACCCATCCTGTCATGATTTGGGAAGCAAAGCGTCACCCTTACAAAAACG
>CAYJHS010000012.1:6316-21112 GCA_964369815.1 uncultured Desulfovibrionaceae bacterium | reverse complement strand
AAATGTGTGGTACCCAACCTACAGTCAACCAAGTCGTGCTAGCTATGGAGAGTGGGTCATCAATGTGGTTAGCTTTGGGCGTGCCGGAGAAGGCCCTTTTCCGCTCATTATTCTTTCACACGATTCTGCCGCCACGCGTTTTTCCTATTATAATACGGCGGAACTTTTAGCACGTTCAGGTTTTGTAGTCATGGCTCCTGACCACAAAAATGATAATCTACAACGCATCACGCACTTTTTTACTTGTAACCAACTCGAAGAACCTATCGATGATGTTAACACCATACTCACCTTAGCAGAAACACACAAAGATGTGCGCTCTATGATTGACAGCTCCCGAGTGGGCTTTTTAGGTTTTGGTACCGGTGCTACTGTGGGATTGCTCCTTGGCGGGGCACGTATTGATGCAAGCGGCTGGAATAATTACTGCACGCACGTACCTCAATCCACCTTATATTGCAATACGTGGGCTAAACAGCATTTGCAAAAAATGATAAAGCAACTTCCATCGCTAGAAAAATCCTTTACAGAAAAACGTATAAAAGCTGTCATGGCTGTTGCCCCAAAATATGACATGTTCTTTACCGCTAAGGCCCTGCAAAGCATACATGTACCTTTTATGTTGGTAGAAGCCCAAAAAGAGCTTGGGAAAAAAAATTGGAATGCAAACAATTTACAACAACTCTTCCCTTCGCAAACGCAATATGCGCTTATTGATAATATCGAAGCCCGTGACCTTATGGCACCTTGTCCGCAAGAGCTAAAAAAGGATTTACCAGACCTATGCGGTACAGCTACCCCCAAGGTGCGCAAGGCAGCACATAAAATTTTTAGCGATCAATTATTATATTTTTTTCTTGAACAGCTAGGAAAAAGCTCCTAGTCTTTCCCTTATTGAGGTCAGTATGTCAAAAAAAAACCCGCAAAACGCAAACCAGACACAACCCTGCGATCCTCTTGGGAATTTGCGCCAATGTAGCCGCATAAAGCGGACTGTAGACTTTATTAACGAAGCCGGTATGCTACGCCATACTCCACGTACAGGTTATCAATTTTTGGGCACAGGACAAGAAAACGTCGCGGAGCATTCACACCGTGCAACAATCATTGCCTACGTGCTTGCCAAGATGGCACATGCTGACGTAGCACGCACGGTCTTTATGTGTCTTTTTCATGATCTGGCAGAGGCCCGCACCGGTGATTTTAACTACGTTAATAAAATGTATAACACCTCAAAACCTCGACTTGCCATGCAGCACGCCACCGAAGGTACCGGCCTGCAAGAAGATATCCTTGGTTTTTGGGATGAACTGGAAGAAAATACTACCCTTGAAGCGCAACTCGCTCACGACGCCGACCAGCTGGACTTACTCTTTAACCTTAAGCAAGAAAGCGAAAAGGGCAATACTTTTGCCTTGCAATGGATGGAAAGTACCGTAAAGCGCATCCATACCCTCGCCGGTAAAGAAGTATGCGAAGCCGTGCTCAATACCCCCTCGCATCACTGGTGGTTCAATGGCCCAGAAGCAACATGGTGGGAAAACCCTAAATAATTTTTTCTAGTGTTAATGATATATGCAAAAATTGTGATTCATAAGAAAATTTAAGTGGCATTGCGGCAAAAAATTTTTAAAAAAACACGAAATATTATCACATTGAAAAGTTTTTGAAGGCGGAGAGTCTGGGGGGCGGGAACTTTTTACATAAAGCTCCCGCCCCCCAAAAAAACTATAAATAAGAGAATAATATGCCAACATTACAAGAGCTTCGTATTATGACTGTGACAACTTCCGCTGAGCTTGAAAGCTTCATTACTTTACCGTGGAAAATTTATGCAGAGGCACCGCATTGGGTACCGCCATTAAAGAAGGATGAGCAAAAGCTCCTAGATCCGTCTCGCCATCCCTTTTGGCAAAAGGCACAACGAGAACTTTTTTTAGCTTTTCGTGGACAAGAAATCGTAGGACGTATTGCGGCTGTGGTGGACGATGGTTATAATGATAATGCTGGTGAAAAATGCGGCGCATGGGGATTTTTTGAATGCCTAAACGATACCGAAGCAGCACACGCACTTTTTGATACTGCTGCAACGTGGTTGCGTGACGCTGGTATGGAATTTATGCGCGGGCCACTTAACCCTTCTAGCAACTACACCTGTGGCATGCTGGTGGGTGGCTTTGACCTTGACCCGTGTATTATGATGCCATGGAATTATCCTTATTACACGCAGATGGCGGAAAGTGCGGGCATGCGCAAGGAACAGGATCTTTTTGCCTACAGTTTGCACAAAGACAGCTTGCATATTCCTGATTGGCTCAACACACAAGTGGAAATCATTAAAGAGCGCAAAGAATTTACCTGGCGTAGAGCAAGTAAAGCAACCATGGAAGCAGATATCCACAGCATGTTAGATATTTTTCAGGAAAGCTGGGCAAACAATTGGGGCTTTACCCCCATGTCCATGGCTGAGGCCAAAAACCATGTGCACTCCTTAAAAAGCATCCTTGACCCGCAGTTTTTTGTACTCTTTTACCATAAGGGAGAGCTGGCCGGTGGCATGTTAGCACTGCCGGATATGAACCCGCTACTAAAACGCCTCAATGGCCGCCTTGGCCTCAGTACACCATGGCACCTGTGGCGTGCCTATAAGAATATACGTGGCACTTACCGCATGGTCCTTTTTGGCGTGCGGGAAAAATATCGCCTCATGGGGCTGCCACTACTTTTGCTAAACTATATGCTTGAGCAAAGTAAAGAATATACATACTTTAATAGCGTAGAAGGATCATGGACATTGGAAGACAATGTGGCGGTCAATGACATGATGGAAGATTTTGGCGGAAAAATAACTAAAAGATACCGCATATATCGCAAGGAGCTTGTAGAACCATGTCTTTAGAATACTTAAAAAATAAACGCATTTTAATCACCGGCGCCACCGGCTTTGTAGGGCAATACTTACTCAGAGCCTTACAGCCATGTGTGGAAGAACACGGCACACAGATCACTTGCCTTGTGCGCAAGAGTTCTAATCCTAAGCTCATTCCGGACTTTGCCAAGACCATGGTGGCGGACTTTACCACCGGCGCAGGACTGGACGAAGCTCTTGAAGGACAAGACATGCTCTTGCATGTAGCAGCCATGCTCTCCGGCGTATTTTGGCAAGATTATTTTTGCAATGTGCAGGCAGCCTCGTTGCTTGGACAAGCCATAGACAGACACAAGCTTGAGCGTGTAGTTTTGGTCTCCTCCATAAGCGCCACAGGCCCCATTACCCCCTATGGCAAACACGACACGCCTATACCTGTAGACGACAACACACCGCCACACCCTGTAGCTGCCTACGGCTGGTCAAAATATCTTGCCGAGTGCGCATTGGCACGCCATTGTGACGACAAGCTTGTCATTTTACGCCCGCCCATTATTTATGGTTCCGGCGACAAAGCGCTCTTGCCCTATTTCCAATGCGCCAAGATGGGACTTGTGGTCAGCCCCGGTATGGGACGTGATTTCCCTGTGTCCACCATTCATGCCAGTGATATGGCCGAGGCCATCCTATGTGCCATGAAGCCTGAAGCCAAAGGTATATATCATTGTAATGACGGCGTACATGAACACAAAAACAACCAAACCATGAAAGGCCTTGGCATGCTCATAGCAGAAGTTATGGGCAAAAAAGCCGTGTGCGTTAAAATGCCCCTGTGGTTCCTTGGGCTCAGCGCCCTATGTAGTACAGCAGGCGGCTTTGTGGGTTCCTTCTTTGGCATGCGTATGCCTTCGTGGACTTATGATAAATTCCGTGAATCTTGCGCCACTGGTTTTATTAGCAATGGAAAAAGACTGGAAGATGAGCTTGGCTTTCGCCCAAAAATGTCTCTGCGTGTTGGACTACAAGAAGCCTACACCGGCTATAAGAAAGATGGCTGGCTATAACAAAGCTGTCTACTGTCCAGTGTGATTTGCTACCATCTCACGAAAAATGCGCTGGTAATTTGCAATACAACCCTGATACAAACAAAGCGCCAAAGACAACTATGCGTTATAATTTTACTATCAACAACTTGCATTGTAGTGCATGTGCGGCACGCATTGAAGATGCCATACTCCAAATACCCGGCGTACAAAGTGCGGGAATATCTATGGAAACAAATAGATTACGCATTGAAGCCCAAGAGGGGTGCGCATTATCCATCGAAGCGCTTACCGCCATAGCTCATGGCATTGAAGCAGGTACACATATTTCGCCTTGGCACGACACACCATCTGCCCCATCGCACGATGAGCCTGAAAACCATAACAGCAGCGATCCTTCGCTCAAAGTTATGGGAATATGCGCCCTTCTTCTTGCCACGGGAATTATTATTGAAAATTTTGCTTCGATTCAATCTAGATTTTTAATTTTTACCTTAAATGCCATATGCTTCGTCTTACCTTATATACTTTGTGGACGTACCGTACTCTTGGCAGGATGGAAATCACTTTTACGCAAGGACTTTTTTAACGAGTTTACTCTCATGAGTGGCGCAACCATCGCCGCCATTGCCATTGGGCATTTGGAAGAGGCTGTGGGCGTTATGTTGTTCTATTGTATTGGGGAATATTTTCAAGAAAAATCCGCCGGAAATTCACGCAAATCCATACGTGCACTGCTTGCCACCAAGCCTTCCATAGCGCACGTCTGCGATTCTCAAGGACAACATATAGAAGATAAAAATCCGGAAAGCGTATCTGTAGGAACGTATGTACTTGTACGACCAGGTGAAAAAATCCCCTTGGATGGCGAACTTATTTCCGGTTCTTCTCATATCGACACGGCACCACTCACAGGGGAACCTGTGCCTGTTTTTGCCGAGAAAGGCAGTCGTGTTTTTGCCGGATGCGTTAACAAAGACAGCGCCTTTACCATGCGGGTTACAGCCATTTTTGCCGATACTTCTGTAGCTAGAATTTTAGAAATGGTAGAAAGTGCCACCATGCGCAAGGCCCCCACCGAGCGTTTCATAACTCGCTTTGCACGCTACTACACACCTGCTGTGGTCGTAATAGCCTTTTTTGTAGCCTTCTTACCCCCGCTTTTTGACATGGGAACCTTTAGCCAATGGCTCTACCGTGCCTTGGTGCTCTTGGTTATTTCTTGCCCATGCGCCCTCGTTATTTCCATCCCTTTGGGGTACTTTGGCGGCATAGGGGCAGCGTCGCGCCATGGTATTCTTATAAAGGGCGGCTATGTTCTTGATGCTCTACAGCACATTCGTGCAATAGCTTTTGACAAAACAGGCACACTCACGCACGGCGTATTTTCCGTGACCCAAGTATTGCCCGCCGAAAATACTCACGCGGAAGAACTGTTACACATGGCAGCTTTAGCAGAAAGTCGCTCGAACCATCCGCTTGCCAAAGCCATTGTTGCGCACGCCAAGACCGTACCACATGCCCTTGACGTACATGCCCAAGAGATAGCCGGAAAAGGCATGTTAGTACAAGCAGATGGCGTACATATTTTGGTGGGCACAAGAGAGCTTTTACATGAACACAACATAGCCCATTTGCCAAGTCAAGACCAAGTACAAAGCCTCCTCACAGAGTCCACAAACAGTCTTGTCTTTGTGGCGAAAAATGGCAATTATCTCGGATGCCTTGTTGCTGCTGATACCCTGCGCACAGAATCAGCCCAAGCGCTCCATGACCTTCGCAATTTAGGTATCACAAAACTTGCCATGCTTACGGGCGATAACGAAAGTAGTGCGCAAACCATTGCCAAACAAATTCATAGCAAGGCACATCCCAAAGCATATCTTGACGTAATAAAAAGCTCTCTCTTACCGCAAGATAAAGCAACAGCTCTGGAAAAACTTGGCCCCGTAAAAGAAAGCCTCTTCATGGGAGATGGCATCAACGATGCCCCTGTCCTTGCCACAGCAGGCATAGGCGTTGCCATGGGCGGACTTGGCTCAGAAGCGGCTGTTGAAACAGCAGATGTCGTTATCCTTGACGACAATCCGGCACGCTTACCTATACTTTTGCGCATAGCCGCACGCACCCGTACCATTGTATGGCAAAATATATGCATGGCCTTAAGCATCAAAGTTATCTTTGTGATGCTTGGGCTTTTGGGCATTTCTGGTCTATGGGAGGCTGTTTTTGCCGACGTAGGCGTAGCGCTTATGGCGGTACTCAACGCCTCACGCACAGCAAAAACAACATAAAAAGCTAAGAATATGAGAGAAAAGACCCTTTTAATACCAACAAAAAGGGATTCTTCCCCCATAAAAAACACACATAACACATGAAAATTACACTACAAGACATCTCCAAATATTTTGGAGGTAACAACATATTAGAAAACTTCTCGCTAGACATTGAGTCTGGTGTGCGTCTTTGCGTGTGCGGCTCCAACGGCACAGGTAAATCAACCTTATTACGCATTATCGCCGGTGTAGAACCCGCCGATGGCGGACGAGTACTCATCCCCAAAGAGAGCCGCCTTGGCTATGTAGAGCAAGAACTGGACGCAGATTCTTTACAAACTCCGCTATTAAGCTATGTGCAAGAGGCCTTGCCCGACTGGCAAGACTTTTGGCAGGCATGGGAAAAAGCAGCGCAAAGTCAAGACAATGAGGCACTTACGCAGCTTATGCAAAAACAAGCTGAGCTAGAGGCCATGTATGGATATAATCCGGAACATCGAGCCCAAAGCGTACTCAGTGGCCTTGGATTTTCACAAGATAAATGGTCTATGCCCCTAGAAAAGCTTTCCGGAGGCTGGCGAGAACGGGCGAAACTGGCACGGGTGCTCACAGCCGGAGCAGACATTTTACTTTTGGACGAACCTACCAACCACTTGGATATAGAAGCGGTGGAATGGCTTGAAAGCTTCTTACTGAACTTTAAAGGCGTGCTAGTTTTTGTGGCGCACGATCGGGTATTTATGGACAAGGTAAGTACACATGTGCTCTATCTTGGCATGTCACGTCCCTTTTTTCGCAAGGCCAATTTTACACAATTTATCGCCATGCAGGAAGAGCTGGAAGCGCAAAGACAACGTGAGGCCAAAAACCTACAAGATGAAATTGCCCGCAAAATGGCCTTTGTAGACCGCTTCCGAGCCAAAGCCACCAAGGCGCGACAAGCCGGTTCTCGTCAAAAAATGGCGAAAAAATTGGAAAAAGAACTTGAACATCTACAACCGGAACAAAGACGCCGCACCTTGAATTTTAGCTGGCCTGAGGCTGCCCGCACCGAAAAAACCGTTCTCGGTGTGGTGGATGTGGACTTTGCCTTTGCTGGCGATGGCAAACATCTTTGGCCACCGCTGTCCTTTAATCTCTACCGCGGACAACGCATTGCCCTAGTAGGGCCCAATGGTTGCGGCAAATCTACCTTGCTAAAAATTTTAGCCGGACGATTAGAAAAATCCGGCGGCGTTGTACAGTGCGGCTCCTTGGTGCGCCTTGGATACTTTAGCCAACACCAACTGGATGTACTTAATGCCGACGGCTCAGTACTGGGCGAAATCCGCCGTTTGTCAGACCCCCGCACCACTGAAGAAGAACTCATGAGCGTGCTAGGGCTGTTTTTACTAGGTAAAAATTATTTTGAGCGCAAGGTAGATTCCCTCTCAGGAGGTGAAAAAAGCCGACTTATGCTGGCAACGCTTTTCTTGGGACGCTGCAATTTTCTCATCTTAGACGAACCCACTAACCACCTTGACCTTGAAAGTCGTGAAGCACTCATTACCGCACTGGACGCTTTTGACGGCACCTTACTCATGGTGGCGCACGACCGCTGGCTACTTTCTGAAGTGGCAGAAGAAGCGTGGGCACTGTCCAAAGACGGCATCGAACGCTTTGAACGAGGATTTGCCGAATATGACGAGGTGCGCCGAGCTCGCCTTGCAGAAAAAGATAAAACAACACAAGCAAGCACTACGCCATCCGGTAATCTCTCCCGTGAAGCCATAAAGGAACTTAAACGTAAGCAAGCGCAAGAGCGCAATGCGCTTTCTAAAGAACTGCAACCACTTCAAAAAAAGTATGATTTTTGCGAAAAAACCCTAGAAGAACGCATGGTTGAACAGGACACCATTGAACAAAGCCTTGCAGATCCCGCCATCTATGCCGACGAAGCGCAATCCTCGCCGCTTCTAAAGCGTTTTGGTGAAATAAAAACAGAAATTGAAGAGCTTATGGAAGAAATGGGAGAGCTAGAGAAAAAATTAGCAGTGCTTGAAGAGCGCAGGAAGCTGATTTTAGATTGTTAGAAGATTTACTGGGGGAAACTTTTGTGAACAAAAGTTTCCCCCAGACCCCCTTCAAAAAACTTTCAATGCGATGACGTATTGTTTTTTAAATACATACCTTGCTGCAACAAAAATATCAGGTAAAAATCATGAAAAGCACCTATATGGACGTAGTCGCCGCCGTTATTTGGGAAAATACAGAGCAGGTTTCTGAACAAAGCACCGCAACCGGCAGAAAATATCTAGCACAGCAGCGCCCTTTGCACTACCCCATGGGTGGATTTTGGGAATTTCCCGGTGGTAAAGTAGATGCCGGCGAAAGCTTTGAAGAGGCCCTCAAGCGTGAGCTTTTAGAAGAATTACAAATAGTAGTGCAAAAATTTACTTTTTGGAAAAGCCTTGAGCATGACTATGGTACACGTAAGGTGCGTTTGCACCTGTATCATGTCACCGCTTTTACAGGAAAAGCGCAATGTGTCGAAGGGCAAAATATCCGCTGGATTTATCCCCATGAAGCACAAAGTTTGAATTTTTTAGAAGCCGACAAAGGTCTTATTGGCGAACTTGAGGCTGGCCTTGCTCCTTAAAAAATAATTTTTAATTTTCGGTCGCATTGACTCACGTCAAAGCTTCTCCCCCCTTCCTAGCCCTGTTGCGGCAAAACATATATCAAAACAATAGGATGCCGTCGCAATGAAAGTTTTTTGAAGGGGGGTTTGGGGGGAAACTTTTGTTCACAAAAGGTTTCCGCCTGTATGATATACGAAAATCAATCATTTTACGGCGTAGCAAAGCTTCACCTATGCTTGATTTTCGGTCGCATTGACTCACGTCAAAGCTTCTCCCCCCTTCCTAGCCCTGTTGCGGCAAAACATATATCAAAACAATAGGATGCCGTCGCAATGAAAGTTTTTTGAAGGGGGGTTTGGGGGGAAACTTTTGTTCACAAAAGTTTCCCCCCAAAAAAATTCTAAATAATACCACACAGAGCCACTACTTTTTCTTGTAAGATGAGCAAAGTTTGCATAGAGTGTGAAAAATTTTTACTGATAGTTTGATAGGGATTTTGTATGCGCTCTTATATACCGAACGATGAATATGCAACAGGCTATGCCGAAATTGACGCGCAGCACCGTCAAGTATTTACAATGCTGCGAGAATTACAGCTTGAGTTATACGATAATCCACGTCCTCAAATGGTTCAAAAAAAATTGCAAGAGATGCAAGACTATGCAGAAAAGCACTTTAAAGACGAAGAAAAGATTTTACTACAGTACAAAGACTGCATACCCTGCTATGAAAAGCACTTGGCAGAGCATCAAGGCTTTATTGACTCCACCAACGCTTTTAAAAAGCGTTTAGAGGTAGAAGGTTTTGATATTGCCCATGAAGTTTTAATTTTTTTGACGCAGTGGTTTAAAGAGCATATTTTACGCATGGATAAGGCCTCTTTTGAAATTATTAACAAGCAATAAATACATGTTGGCGTGAAAACCCCACGCAAAAACATAATAATATAAAAAATCATACACTTACATATGAGGAGAAGAATATGTCAGATCAACTTCGTGTGGCTGTAGTAGGTGCCACCGGTGCCGTTGGGCGCGAAATGTTAAAGACTTTACAGGAAAGAGCTTTTCCTGCCACTGAGATAGTACCTTTTGCTTCCGCACGTTCTGCCGGCACAAAAGTCAGTTATGGTGACACAGAGCTTGTGGTACAAGAGCTTAAAGAAGATGCCTTTGAAGGCTTTGATATAGCTATTTTTTCTGCCGGCGGTGGTACATCTGAAAAATTTGCCCCCCACGCTGCTGCTGCTGGTTGTGTTGTTATTGATAACTCTTCTGCTTGGCGTATGGATGAGCGTTGCCCTTTGGTGGTACCGGAAGTAAACCCCCATGCTCTTGAAGCCCATAATGGCATTATTGCTAACCCTAATTGCTCCACCATTCAAATGATGGTAGCTCTAAAACCTTTGCACGATGCGGCAAAAATTAAGCGTATTATTGTATCCACCTATCAAGCTGTGTCTGGCACGGGCCAAAAAGCCATTGCGGAACTAGAATCGCAAGTGCGTCAAATGTTTAACTTACAAGAGCCTGATGTGGAAGTTTACCCACACCGCATTGCGTTTAACTGTCTACCGCACATTGATGTCTTCTTGGACAATGACTACACCAAAGAAGAAATGAAAATGGTGCACGAGACCGTAAAAATTCTGGAAGATGAAAATGTTAAAGTCACCGCTACTTGCGTGCGAGTGCCTGTATTTTATGGACATTCTGAGTCCATAAACATTGAGACAGAAAAGAAATTAAGCCCTGCTGAGGCGCGTGCAATTTTAGCTAAAGCTCCCGGCGTACAAGTATATGATAATCCGAAAGAAAAAATGTACCCCATGCCCATTGATGCCGCCGGTGAAGATGAAACTTTTGTAGGGCGTATTCGTGAAGATGAAACCATTGCCAATGGCTTAAACTTGTGGGTTGTTTCTGATAATATTCGCAAGGGTGCAGCTTTAAATGCTGTGCAGATTGCCGAAGTATTGCTCCAAAAAGGTTGGCTTGGCGTTACAGATAGAAAAGTCTTCCTTAAGTAGTTAATGGCTGAATAATGCACATAAATACGCACGTCCTTGACTCCTCGGCCTATCTTGAGCGCATGCTTACTGTAAAACGCCCGGGTGAGGAAAATATTCTGGCTTTTTACGAGCATAGGGTGGGTAGCATTTGTAAGGATGCCCGCCTTATGCTTGCCCCCCTTGATGACCACTTATGTCACCGAGGGGACGGCGTTTTTGAAAGCATTTCTTACAGAAATGGGCGAATTTTCCAGCTAGAAGCTCACTTAGAGCGCATGGAAAACTCTGCTGAAGGGCTAAAAATAACGCCGCCATGCTCGTGGAAAGATTTACGCCAAATTATTTTGGATGTGGTTACTGTGGCTGGTGAAAATGCCGGGGCTGTGCGTATTTTGCTTGGGCGTGGGCCTGGCGGCTTTGGTATTTCTCCCAAGGAGTGCCCCGAGGCCAGCTTGTATATTATTGCTTTGCGGTGTAAAATACCTTCGCAAGCATGGTACGAAAAGGGGCTCACTGCTTGCCGTTCGCTCATTCCAGCCAAGCAGCCATATTTGGCAAAAATAAAAAATGCCAACTATTTACCTAACGTACTTATGGCAGAAGAAGCTTTAACAAAAAAGGTGGACGTGGCCTTTTCCTTTGACAATAAGGGATTTTTGGCCGAAGCTGCCATAGCTAATGTGGCACTGATATCGCAAGACAATAAGCTCATCTGCCCTCATTTGACTAATGCTTTATCGGGTACGACCATTTCAGCCGCTTTAAGTGCTGCAGAAAAAATCATGCCTGTGACTTTTCAAAACATTGTGGAAGAGGATATTTTTGCGGCACAAGAAGTGCTTATTTTTGGTTCAACTCCCCTCTGTGTGGGGGTGACCCACTATGAAGGGCACCCCATAAACCAAGGCACCACAGGGCAATATTCTCACCTGTTGCGTGAAAAACTTTTTACACAGCTTTGGCATGAAGGAACCCCCTTTGACTGTGCATAGTGATGATGGGGCAACGCCCTCCCAACCAACGCCAGTGATGGCGCATGAAAAACCGCTCCAAGTCCTCTTGTTGGATGATGGCCTAGGCTATGGGCACGTCCAAAGGGAAGTTCTTGCCCTTGCAACGCCCTTGCGTGCTGCTGACTTTGTCGTTCATGTGCTGTGCCCTGAAAACTCCTCTTTACTCCACAAGGCAAAGGAGCAAGAGTTTGTCACTGTGCCCCTTTCCACGAAAAGGCAAGGTAGGTTGCGCCGTTTTATGGCCGCCTTTAGCCTTTTATGGAAATATGATAAAAAATCACCACTCTGCGTACATACTTTTTCTGCCAAGACTTTACCCCTTGTAAATTCCTTTGTGAGCCGCAGAATGCCGGGCACAACTATTGCATTTTATTCATGTTTTGCAGAGCATCTTCTAACAACGTCCCCTGCAAATACAAAAGATAAAAACATTACAAAAACACACGAGCTAAACAAACTGCCCCGTATTCCTTCCATGCCTAGCATCCCAGACCATGTCAACGCTCAGGCTAAAACTGCCAAGGAAGACGGTACAGAAAAGAGTATTGCAGACAATTCTCCTATAAACAATGCGCATATAGAACAGGCCAATATTGCAGAAAAAATCATTCTTCCCAGTAAATTATTACAACATACATGGGCTCAAGCTCGAGTAGATGTCTCACGTCTTAAAGTGGTTTACACCGCCTGTGAAAAAAATGATTTCGTGTCAAGCGCACAGCAAGAGGAGCGTTGTGTCTTTGTAGTTACCGACGAGCTTTTTGGAGCACCGGAGCTAGACTCCATAGATTCCGTACTCAAAGCACTTGTAATATTACAAAAAATGGAAAATGTACCCACCTTTGAAGTGCGTGTGGTGAGCCCTAGGCTCGACGTTCAAGCTTATGTACAAAAGGCTTCAGCTCTTGGTGTTGACAAGTATTTAAGCATACTTACGCATTTGGACAGTGATTTTCCCATACAAGAAGTTTTACCCCATGCCCATGTGCTCATTTTGCCGCAGACAGCACCTGAGGGTAATGTTCACGCTTTTATGGCTGCTTGGTGCCTTGGTTTGCCCATTATAACCACGCAAATTCCCGGGCATATGGAACTTATTGAGCTAGCAGACAAGGTGCGCTTTGCCGGTAAAAATCTCGCTAAAGACGATCAGGCTCAGCTCATAGAGCCTGACAGTGCCGAATCCTTAGCAAAAGCCATGTACGAGGTCATGCATAATAGCACACGTTTAGAAGCGCTTACTAAGGCCAGTCTTGCTATGAGTGAATATGCCCAAATGCCCCGCTTACAAAAAAACTATTTAGATATATATAAAGACGCTATTGCCAGCAAAGGCTGGGTCTTGCCCAAAAAATCTTAACTCTTCACGGATAAAATATGAAATGTAAAGTATGTAAGGAAACAGCCGTTGTCTCCTTACGAAGTCATCACGCCGGTTTTTGTGCCCCCTGTTTTTTGAAATTTTTCAGCGGACAAGTGGAATAAGGCATCAGAAAACAAGAGCTTTTTACCCACGAGGACAAAATTCTTGTAGCTCTTTCCGGCGGAAAGGATTCTCTGACCCTCATGCTAGAGCTGTCTCGCCAAGGCTATAATGTCACAGGCTTGCACATTGACCTTTCCATCCCCAATTCTTCAGAGCCCACACGAGCTGTAGTGGAGCGGTTTTGCAAAGCGCATAATTTCCCGCTGATCATTAAAGAAATGGCTGCCGAAGGCCTTGCCATTCGCGATGTAATAGCCCGCTTATAGCGTCCTATTTGTTCGGCCTGTGGCAAGATAAAGCGCTATTTTTTCAATAAAGTAGCTATGGATATGGGTTTTACAGCACTAGCTACCGGACATAATCTGGATGACGAAGTGGCCCGGCTTTTTAGCAATACTATTCGCTGGGATCAGGCCTATTTATCCGACCAAGGGCCCAAGCTTGCCGCAGAAGATGGCTTTGCCTGCAAGGTAAAACCTCTCTGGCGTCTTACAGAATTTGAAACCGCTAACTATGCTTTTTTAATGGGCATCGAAAATCATTATGGCTCTTGCCCTTATAGCCAAGGGGCTAGTTTTACGCAGCATAAGCATTTATGGCAACAGCTAGAAGAGGCTATGCCGGGACGTAAGATTGACTTTTATCAGGGTTTTTTACAAAGAGGCAGGCCGATTTTTGCACGCCATGAAGAAGAGCATGGCTTAGATTTGCGCCCCTGTGCTCGGTGTGGGTATCCCACATCCGCAGAAGTATGCGGCGTGTGTCGCATTAAGGAAGCGGTAGCAGAGGGGTAATAATCTGACAGGCCTGTCAAAGTAGGCGGCAAAAGCAATGCCTTTAGCCAATAATCCTTACGGATACAGAGAACCAGATGGCTGTTAGCCCCTTACCCCCACCGAAGTTTAAATAATTATTTTACAATGCCTGTTTAAACTTTGGTACTACGCACCTAACACTTCAAAACGTTTTACACAGTTCATACACAAGGCTTGGCTTGGACAGCCTGCCGCATGACTTTGGCGAAAAGCTGTAAATGCTTCTCCCTGCCAAATATCCAGTGCATTTTCTTCATTAACATTGCCAAAAACTGCCCTGTCTTGCGCCGCTTCTTCTTGTATGGGTACATTTAGGTAGACACAAGGCGAAATATTACCCTGCGCACTCACATAAAGGCTTTTTTGAATATTTTCACGGCATTGCGTGTTGGCCTTCATGCTTGGAAGCGCATAAAACAATTGCACATCATACTCTTTGGCCTTGGCACTGGCCTCTTCCAATATGGCTTTGGCACGGGCGAGCTCTTCGGTTTTGTGAGGGGGAAGGGCAAGGGCTTCCAGCTCTGGACTTGGTATGTAGTCAAGAGTGCTGATTACTGCCACAGGCACTTGCAGTTTGTGCATAAGCTCCGGCAAGTCAAGCACGGCTTGCATGCGGTCTGCCAGCATAATATAGGCAAAGTGATGTTCCTCATGTACTG